>NZ_ATXL01000001.1 GCF_000421665.1 Bavariicoccus seileri WCC 4188
ACCCGTGCGCCACTCAACGATCCGGTGAGTGCAAGCACTCGATGGATCAATTGCGTACGACTTGCATGTATTAGGCACGCCGCCAGCGTTCGTCCTGAGCCAGGATCAAACTCTCATGAAAGATTGTTTGATTGCTCATTTCAAACCATTTCTGGCTTGTATTTGTTATCCTTATTTTTAATTCCGATAACAGAATTGTTAGTTTTCATTAAGACCTAGCCGAGGCTAAATCTTAATGACCCTACACATTTGGTTCGTCTTTTTGTTCAATTTTCAAAGATCAAGTCTTAAAAACAAGTTGTCGATGTCTTTCGTGACAACTTCTATATATTATCATTTGAGCTATAAGCTTGTCAACATTTTAATGAAATATTTTTCATTATTTTGACTCGATAATCGGTTGGCACTCAACACGACGAAAGTAATAATATCATGGAACACAGATTGGGTCAATAGATTTTTTCTTCTACTTCCTTTTTATCGTTTCAAAGTCGTAAAAGAACTTGCTAATAATAACGCTACTCCATAACCGTTCACTGTAATCCAGCTACGATAGTCTAAAATAATAGTCTACCCTAAAAAAGCAAAAACCTTCAGTAATCCAAAAAGCAAAGATTACTGAAGGTTAATTCGTGATTAGAGTTCATTCATTCAATGGTTAAATTCAACTCGTTAGATGTATTGAATCATTCTTCTAATCTTTTATTCAACTCTTCGGCAAGTGCTTCGAATCCCGGTTTTCCTAATAAAGCAAACATATTCTTCTTGTATGCTTCAACACCAGGTTGATTAAATGGATTAACGCCGTTCAAGTATCCAGAGATGGCAACAGCAATCTCAAAGAAATAAATTAATTGTCCAAGTGTTTTTTCACCCATATCTTCAATAGTAACCAGTAGATTGGGAACGAACCCGTCAGTATGTGCTAACAAAGTTCCTTGAAAAGCCTTGGTATTGACAAAATCAACTGTTCTTCCTTCTAAATAACGTAACCCATCTAAGTCTTCATCTGCTGAAGGAACATCTAAATCAAAACGTGGTGTTTTAACTTTCACAACTGTTTCAAAAAGATTTCTTTGCCCATCTTGGATATATTGACCTAGAGAATGAAGGTCAGTCGAGAAGTTAGCACTTGAAGGATAAACACCTTTAAAATCTTTACCCTCAGATTCACCATATAATTGTTTCCACCATTCACCAAAATACATCATATTTGGTTCATAGTTAATCAATAATTCTGTTGTCTTACCTTTTCTATACAAAATATTACGGATAGCTGCATATTGATAAGCCTCGTTTGTTGAGAGATCAGATGAAGCATAGGCACTTTGTCCTTCTTGAGCCCCTGCTAATAGGGCATCTATATCAAATCCGGCAACAGCAATTGGTAAGAGACCTACAGGAGTCAATACAGTAAATCGACCACCTACATCATCAGGAATCACAAACCTTTCATATCCTTCTGCTGTTGCTTCTTCTTTCAAAGCACCTTTTTGTCTATCGGTTGTCGCATATATACGTTTGATAGCATCCTTCTTACCATATTTTTTGATCAATTGATCTTTCAGCACACGAAAGGCAAGTGCTGGTTCTGTTGTCGTCCCTGACTTGGAGATAACATTAATCGAAAAATCTTTATCTTCTAGATACTCAATCAGATCATGTAGATAAGTAGAACTAATACTATTCCCAGCAAAAACGACTTGTGGAGCAGCTTTTTCCTTTTTTGATCCAAAATTATGGAAATTTCCACTAAGAAATTCAATAGCCGCACGTGCTCCAAGGTAAGAACCACCAATACCGATAACAACTAAAACTTCTGAATTGCTCTTGATAGTTTCAGCAGCTTTCTTAATGCGAGAAAACTCTTCCTTATCATATTCAGTTGGTAATTCTATCCATCCTAAGAAATCGTTACCTACACCTTTTTTACTTCTTAATTCACTATCTAAAAATGCTACTTGTCGTTTAAGATAGTCCAGTTCATGTTGTTCAAAAAAAGATGACGCGGTGCTATAATCGAATGTTACTGCTTTACTCATAAATATCCTCCTATATTTTAATATCAATTTAGTGGACGAGATAAATACTTCTTGCTTACTTTGATAAGCTAAAAATCTTTCAATGCAACATTAATCCATTTAGGCATTGCTTTTTCAAGAGCTAGAAATCCGTCTCCATTTTTATGATAACGATGCTTTTTTTTCAATCTTTTTGGTTTTTCGGGGGTATCTATTGCCTTTAGAGCTCTGACCGATAAACTTATCTTTCCGCTATATTCATCAACATCTATGACTTTTACTTTAACCTTTTCGTTTAATTTAAAGTAATCTGAAAGATCCTTAATGAAGCCGTGGTCACACTCAGAGATGTGAATAAGTCCTTGGATGCCATCCCCTAACGAGACGAAAACACCATAGGGTTGAACCCCCGTTATTATACCTTCAACAACCATTCCGATTTTATAAGTCATTTTCTCACACCAATTTCTATAGTCATTAACAAATTACTAGCTACTCGTCCTTATTTTACACTTTTTTTCTGTCACCTTAAAGAGTTATCAATAAAGAGTTATCAATTTTTATCTGTTACTTCACGCGTCAATGTCAATCGTATCAATAACAATGTCTTTAATCGGTTTATCACGGAAGTCTGTTTTCGTTTCTTCTATAGTATCAACAACATCAGCACCGTTGACTACTTGTCCAAATACCGTATGCTTTCCATCAAGCCAAGGTGTCCCTCCAACTTCCTTGTAGTGAGACACACTCTCTTCAGGCCAACCATTAGCAGCTAATTGTTTTAACATAGTTGGATCAACGGTTTTTGCCCCCACTATAAAAAATTGGCTGCCATTAGTATTTGGTCCAGCATTTGCCATAGATAAGGCTCCATAAAAATTAAACAGCTTGGTTGAAAACTCATCTTCAAACGATTGTCCGTAAATGGATTCTCCGCCTGCTCCTGTCCCGGTTGGATCCCCTGATTGAATCATGAAGTTTGGTATCACTCTATGGAAAACCACACCATTGTAGTAACCTTTTTTGGCAAGAGTCACGAAGTTTTCAACTGCCTTAGGAGCTTCTTCAGGAAATAGAGCGACAGTGATATCGCCGACATTCGTTTTGATTGTTGCTTTCTTGATACTATCCTCTTTAGTAACTTCTTTTTGTTTTAGCACTGTTAGTCTCCTCTAGTTTATAATAATGATAGAATCTACTAGTTGTAGTATACCTTCTTTTTAGATATTTATCATCAAGTAACCCATGCTAAACGATAATATTGTTTGCTTTATCGCTTTTCATGTTATGATAAGACTAGTTGAGATTATAGGAGTGATACCTTGGGCTTACTAACTAATTTTCCATTAATTTGTGCTATGAGCGCCATTTTGATTGCTCAATTGATAAAATTTCCAATTGCCTATTGGATTCATAAAAGAACGAGCCTAAAACTGTTGACTTCTACAGGTGGAATGCCAAGCTCTCATACTGCGGCAGTGGCTTCTCTAATTACCTCGTTAGGGTTAGACTATGGTTTTGGCTCACCGTTGGTTGCGATTGCAACTACCTTTGGTGTTATCGTAATGTTTGATGCCATGGGTGTCAGAAGGCAAAGTGGCTATCAAGGTATACTTTTACGGCACTTAGTTGCCTTGATTGAAAAGAAATCTTCTGCTAAACAATTGCCTGAAAATGAGGATGATCAGCAGGGAGAATCTTTGATTACAGATGAATCAATCATCGATAAATATCTGGGTCATGAACCAATTGAGATTGCCGGTGGCGTCGTAACGGGGATTTTTGTCGCCTTCTTTATAAGGTGGCTATTTCAAATTTTCTGATTCTACTTTAAATAGAATGATGACCTGAATGACGTCGAAGAATATCTGAAGAATATCTATAGTGATGACTGACTTATTTTTCATTCCAAGGAGTTAAGATGTTGAATAAAGAAATTTATGATGTAACAATTATTGGTGGTGGGCCTGTTGGTCTTTTTTCTTCCTTTTACGCTGGTTTAAGACAAGCAAAGGTCAAGATCATTGAGAGTTTACCACAATTGGGTGGTCAGCCAGGGACTCTTTATCCCGAAAAATTGATTTACGATATTGCTGGCTTTCCAGAAGTTTCCGCAAGTGAGTTGACTCAAAACTTGATTAAACAATTATCGAAGTTTAAGCCTACTGTCATATTAAATGAAGAAGCTTTTGAACTAAACCGCGATAATGATGGTATTTTTGAAATTCAAACCTCAAAAAATAAGCACTATTCAAAGGCTGTCATAATTGCTGCTGGGAATGGTGCTTTTCGTCCGAGACGCTTGGATATTGAAAATGCCATTGATTACGAAGATAAACAACTCCACTATTTTGTAAATAATATTGAACAATTTTCTAACAAAAATGTTGCTGTTTGCGGTGGTGGTGATTCAGCTGTTGACTGGGCATTGACCCTAGAACCTATTGCAAAAAAAGTTTATCTCATTCATAGACGTGAAAAATTCAGAGCTCAAGAGCATAGCGTTGAACGCCTCAGGGCTTCAACTGTTGAAACTGTCACGCCATACGTTCCTATCAAAATTAATGGTAATGGGGAAAAGTTAGATTCTGTTACCTTACAAAAGACGCGAAGTGAAGAGTCCACCACCCTTCAGGTAGATGACTTCATTGTTAACTATGGCTTTTCATCCTCAATCGGAAATCTCAAAAATTGGGGATTTAAAGTTTCCCATAATGCTATACAAGTGAATTCTAAAATGGAAACTTCCATTCCGGGAGTTTTTGCGGTTGGCGATATTGCCACTTATTCTGGAAAAGTAAAAATTATTGCAACAGGATTTGGTGAAGCACCGACTGCAGTTAATAATGCTATGGCATTTATCAATCCAAATGAACGAGTACAACCTATGCACTCGACGAGTTTATTTTAATAAGCTTTTAAACAATCTTATAAACAGACTTAACTAAAAAATCTATTACTACTAATTTTTACGAGGAGAAACTAATATGAACAATTCTGTTAATTATAACGAAGTCGCTCTTAATTTATTGAACGAACGTGGCATCCGTTTAGAAGATATTGCTGATTTAGTCATGTATCTTCAAAACAAATATGTCGTAGGCTTAACACAAGAAGAATGCCTTGAAAATGTGAAGCAAGTGTTGACCAAGCGTGAAGTCCAAATGGCCGTCATCACTGGTATAGAACTGGATCGACAAGCTGAAAACGCTCAATTTATTAAGCCATTGAACGACTTGCTAATGAATGACGAACCGCTATATGGCTTAGATGAAATTTTGGCTCTGGCAATTGTCAATGTCTATGGTTCGATTGGGTTTACCAATTATGGTTATATTGATAAAGTTAAACCTGGAATACTTGAAAAGTTAAACGAAAAAGATTCTAACCGTTGCCATACCTTTTTGGATGATATTGTCGGTGCTATTGCTGCCTCTGCTGCAAGCCGTATCGCGCATAGCGACAAATCGAAACGATCAATTACCCATTAAAGTTTACCCTTTTTGATAGTTGCTTGCATTCAAAAAATGGTCATATACAACAAGGTCTTCTAAAAAACATCAAAAACCGTTTGGCAGTCCAATCCGTAGGGCTACCAAACGGTTTTATTTTGGCCTAGACGGCTTTACGCTTACAATACCAATAAAGGACTAGGTGGCATGCCACAACTACTAGAACAACAATGGCCCCCATTAAGGCAAAAAAGCCTTCAGGTAAGGCTGTAATAATGGGATCTGTTGTGGGGTCAAACAGCCAGTAATCGTTATTAAAGAACAAATGGTGGAACATGATAAAGGCTTGTTCAAAATACAAAAGACAGACAACCACTAAAATACTTGCTATCCCAGAAAACCATTTAATGTAACTTTCAGTTAATAACCATATTTGGTGTTGTTTAATTTTCTTTAGCCACCAATATGTAATCGGAAGTGATAGTACAAATGCGACATGTGAAATCATGAATAGTTGCTTGACTTCAAAAAAATGGATTAAAGCATTCCCAGAGCTCGGGAAATCCGGCATTTGTAGCTCTTTAACAAACGGATTTAATAAATATTCCATTAACGCTCGATAGTTAATCATAAGAGCATTAGGAGATAGTCCCGTTTCAGCTGGAATATCAAATAATGGAATGGAAATCCGATATAAGGGGATAAACCACATCACAACTAGTAAACCAAAAAGGACCGAGAAAACGGAAAAACAAATCGCTCCACTATAGAATCGCAACCGACCAAACCTCATAATGTCCACTCTGATAGATCATTGATAATATAGGTAGGTTGTTCTTTTCCAACAATCGATTCACGTGAAGAAAAACCTGTTAATACCATGATCGTATCCATCCCATAATTTATACCAGCCAGTATATCGGTTGTGTAGTTGTCGCCAATCAGAGCGACCTCTTCTTTTAATAATCCCATTTTTTCGAGCGCCCCATCCATAATAATATGATGTGGCTTTCCAATAATAATTGGTTCTTTGCCTGTTGCAGCTTTCAAATAAGCGGTCGTAGCACCAGAACCTGGGAGCATTCCACGTTCACTTGGTAAATTGGAGTCTTCATTTGTTACAATAAAACCGGCCCCATTATGGATTGCTAGGGTTGCCTTAGCCAAATCCTCATAAATCAAAGTCTTACAGTAAGATTGGACTACCACATCTATTTCTGCCAACTGATCAGTCAATGTGAACCCGGCTGATAAAAGCTGCTCTTTCAAAGCAGGTTCAGATATCACAAACAAGGTTTGACCAGCATAATGGGTCAATAGATAGTCGACCGTCGCCATCCCACTTGTATAAATTGCTTTTTCCCCCACTGTTATACCATAGGGAGATGCCAAGTGTTTTACTTGCTCAGGTGCCGTTCTTGTAGCATTGTTAGTCAAAAATAAAAAGGGAACCCCTTTACACTTCAACTCTTCAATAAAAACTTCCGCTGTTGGTATTCTATTTTTCCCCATATATACAGTTCCATCTAAATCTATCAAATAGCCTTTGTAAGCTTTCTGCATTTATTATCTCCTAATTCTCTTTTTTACGTTTAACAATCTTGAAACTACTTGTTTTCGCAACTTCTTCTCTCGTTTTCTTTTCTGTTGTTTTCTTTGCGGTTTGTGTTTTGTAATTCTGATTTTTTTGAGAAGAACGTTCTCCCTTATTGCCAACTCTCTCGTGACTAGTAGCCTCCGATTTTCCGTTATCATTTATTTTAAAGGTTGATTGCTTAGTCGTGTTCGCTTTGACGTTAGTTCTTCCCTCATGCGAACGTGATGACTCCTTGTTTCTATTTCTGTTTCTTCTTCGATTATTTTTTGAATTATTATTTCTTGAACGGCCTTCCTGTCTTTTTCGTGTTACAGGCCCACCAGTCAAATCTTCATCTTTTTCAAGAACAAAAAACCGACAACCAAAATTACAATATTGTTCTAAATAGTCTTGTAAATTACCTATTTTTTTATCAAACGACCCATTATTTGACTCGTCAGAATAGAATCCACGAAGTCGAAGTTGTTCAAAACCCCAGTCGCCTACAATATAGTCGTACTTCAATAAGACGTCTGAAAAGCGTGAGTTAAAGCTTTCTAGATTAAAAGACTCCTTTTCATGATTTTCAAATATCAATTCATAAATAGTATTTTCTACTTTAAAATGTGTATCATCTAGTTTGACGACTGCATCATCAATGGCAGGTTCTTGCGTTAATTCATTTAAGACATCTGTCATTTCTTGGGTAAAATCCTTATTCATTCCATTACCTCGATTCCAATAGTACGATTGATCTGTCTTTTGATCTCCCAAATGTAACTTTATTGTGTAATATCGTTCACTTCTTCTAAATTGGCACTTTTTAAAAAGTCGGAAACTGACAATTCAATTTGTACGCCTCTTTTACCACCAGATACGATAAGGCTATCAACACTTTTTGCTTGCGAAGATAATACAATTGGAAAGGAGTGTTTTAGCCCAAAAGGCGAACAGCCCCCTCTTTTGTAACCGGTCAAAGGTTCTAATTCCTTAACGTGTATCATATGAACACTTTTATGCCCTGTAACTTGTGCAACTTTTTTTAAGTCTAACGTACTTAAACCAGGTATAACGCACACTAAATAGCTATCATCTGACGTCCGAAGCACTAAAGTCTTAAAAACGTTATTCGGATCAAGACCAGTCTCTGCAATGACAGATCCAGCTCCGACATTGTCTGGGTCGAATTCATATTGATGGGTGACATAGGAGATGCCTAAGTTATCTAAAAATCTCATTGCATTCGTCTTAGAAACTTTGCTTCTCTTATTTTTTTTACTCATTATATAACTGCCTTTCCTATTCTGTAGACTCTTAAACTGACTAATAAAAATACACTTTACTTTTATTATAAACACTTTTTTTGTAAACTTATCATATCATACCCTATCTATAAAGTTTAATAGGAATGATACTTTTACGCTAATGAACTTTAGATAGGATGCTACTATTCCTATCATCTCACCTAAAAAATATAGGGAAATTAGGAGGCAAACCATTATGAAAGTCTTGACATTTTATCCAACCAAACCTGAGATACTAGAACTTATAAAAGAGAAGCACCCTGAGATAGAGTTGATAGAAGCGGAGCCTTCCCAAACAATTGATAACACTCCTGATGACATTACAGTCATCTTGGCAAAGACCCTTAACTTGAAAAATGTGACTCACTACCCAAAATCATTAAAGCTAATTCAACTTGCCTCAGCAGGGTTTGATGGCATAGACCTAGACCTTCTGAAAGACCACCATATCAAATTATGTAATGCGCATGGTGTCCCTACAGTTGGTGTCGCCGAATATGTCATGGGAGCAATCTTGGCTAAAGCTCGATTACTATTAGATAGTGTTATTGACCATTCATGGGAAAGATTCGATCATTACCAAAACTTAGACGGTAAAAAACTATTGATTGTGGGTGCTGGAGATATCGGTGAGGCGATTGCCAAACGCGCTGAACCATTCGGTGTAGAAATTGTTGGGGTCAGAAGAAGTCACGACCTGAAACCCCATTTCACTAAGATGATCACACTGGATGAATTAGCTGATGAACTCCCAACGAGCGATTACGTGGTTAACATACTCCCATCCAACGAAACGAGTAATGATCTATTCAATAAATCTCTTTTTAACCGTTTCAAAAGCTCAGCAATCTTTGTAAATGTTGGTCGTGGCAACGCCGTTGTGGATAACGATTTGATTGCTGCATTAGACAACAAACAGCTGGACTATGCAATCCTAGATGTCTTTCATCAGGAACCATTGCCCGAAGACCACCCTTTTTACCATCACCCTAATATCTTGGTGACTCCTCACATCGCAGGGTCCTCTGAAGGATACCTGACTGCTGTATGGACCATACTGTTAAAGCAAATAGATCATTTAAAGGACAATACTGAATTCGACCATGTAATCGTCTAATATATCTCACGTCGTAGTATCCATTCTTGATTCTACTTAATCGTACTCCTAATCGCACACTAGGACAGAAACATGCAACAATAAATTAACAAAAAAGAATGTTTAAATACGCTAGATTTATCCATCAAAAAGCTGCGACAAGTATGTCGCGGCTTTTTGAAATGTCCCCACAGGAAAACATGGAGGCCCACTTGAAGCCCTCTTCTTGCCTTTTTCTGAAAATGATGTTACACTATTCACCGGAGTTTCGTTATGAACGTCTATGGTGCCTTTCATCGTATTTTTTTAAGAAAGGAGAATGCATATGACTTATAGTAACCAAGAAGTAAAATATAGAGTGACACTCAATACCGATACAAATCTGTTTGTGGTCTATCTTGCTAACAACGATAAAGTTACAGCAAGTGCCGCTACTATTGAACAAGCTGTACAGGATTTAATTAAAAAAAATAAGGAGTGACACTCTTTCATGGATACTCTAAGTGGTAGTATCGAATAGCTTTTGCCAATATATATTGGCAAAAGCTATTTTTAATTTTTAGCCAATTTTCACTATTATTGTAAGCACCTTTTAGTTTCAATCTTTCTTTTAGTTTCACACTACTTGCATACTACTTTCGTCCATCCTAGAGTTTTCATACTAATAACAAAAAAACACCTAGGTCATAAAGACTTAGGTGCTTCACACAAAACGTATACGCATGTCATTCGAGAGTCTGAAACTAACGAAAACACATTAAAAAAGACTACTATACTAACCTGTTATAAGCGGTCTACGGGAATCGAACCCGCGTCATGACCTTGGGAAGGTCGCATTCTACCATTAAACTAAGACCGCTAATATCAACATAGTATACTTTACACTTCTATCATTTAGATTTCAAGAGTTAATAGACAGTTTCTAGTCCTCCATAGCCCTCAAAGTTTAACGCTATCATGCCCAACAATAGTCCTACAAGTTTACTCCTATAGTATCAGTGCTAGGCTATCGGCGCTACAAGGATAGTGAGATAATCAACTATTTGCCTACTTTAGATTCACTGTAACTATTAGGTTGTTTATCACGTTATTTTTGTTCGGCTCTTAACTCAGTCACAAAATGCTTAAATCTCACCATTGCTCTTTGTAAATCAGCGATTGAATATGCATACGAAATCCTGATATAGCCTTCTCCAGAATCTCCAAAAGCAGTTCCAGGTATCACCGCTACTTTTTCTCTGTTGAGTAATTCATTCGCAAACTCTTCACTCGTCAAGCCAAATTCAGAAATATTTGGAAAGATATAAAAAGCACCTAATGGTTCAAACAGTTGAATCCCCATTTTCTTGAACTCATTCACTAAATAACGGCGTCTCATATTATAACTATCTCTCATTTCTGCCACTAATGAATCACAATTCTTTAAAGCTTCTATTCCTGCTAACTGACTCGTTGTTGAAGCAGAGGTCACCGTAAATTGATGGATTTTTACCATTTGTTCCATGATATCAATTGGTGCCATGGCATAACCTAAACGCCAGCCTGTCATTGAAAATGTTTTTGAAAAACCATTAATGTAAATTGTACGCTCTTTCATACCCTTAAAACTAGCGATTGACACACTTTGTTGGGTTTCATAATTTAATTCACTATACATTTCATCAGTGATGACTAAAATATCTTTTTCAATAACAACTTCCGCTATTTTGTCGAATTCTTCCTGTGTCATAATAGCCCCTGTTGGGTTATTCGGATATGAAAGGACCAAGGCTTTGGTTTTTGGTGTTATTTTCGCCAACAACTCTTCAGCTGTTAACTTGAAGCCGTTCTCTTCGGATAATGAAATAGGAACTGGAATACCATCTGATAACTCGATACATGGCAGGTAGGAAACGTAATTCGGTTCTGTATAAAGAATCTCATCACCAGGATTTACAATAGCTCGCATCGCTAAATCGATTGCTTCACTGCCCCCAACTGTCACCACTACCTCTGTCTCTGGATCATACTTGAGTTGATAATGTCGATCCACGAAATCAACTAAAGCTTGTCTTAATTCGATCATCCCAGCATTTGCTGTATAAAATGTTTGTCCTTGTTGTAACGAGTAGATCCCTTCATCTCGAATACGCCAAGGCGTTTCGAAATCAGGTTCTCCCACTCCTAAAGAAATGACCCCTTCAATCGTGCTAGCAACTTCAAAAAAACGTCTAATACCACTTTGTTTTAAAGAAACAGCTTTGCGACTTAAACGGTTCTTCATGGAGAAACCACCATCCTACGATCGTCGCCCTTTGGTTCGAATAAAGTCCCGTGGTCCTTGTATCTTTTCAACACAACATGAGTTGTCGTTGATTGGACTTCTTCAATAGTAGAAAGACGCTGAGAGACAAACATTGCAATTTCACGCATTGGAGCTTTTTTTAGTTGTACTAAAAAGTCGAAACTACCAGACATTAAAAATAAATCATCAACCTCTGGATATTGAAACATTTTTTCAGCGATGCGGTCAAAACCAACGCCTCTTTGAGGATTAACTTTTAATTCAATAATAGCTGACACATTGTCACTATCTGCTTTTTCCCAATTAATTAAGGTGTGATAACCACAAATAATACTGTCCGCCTCTAACTCAGCCAAAGTTTTAGCGACTGTTTCTTCCGTTGTCGCTAGCATTACAGCAATCTCTTCGACTGTTAATCTGCTATTCTTTTCTATTACTTTCAAGATATCGTCTTTAAACTTAGACACCATCTTATCCCTCATTTCCTCTACCGTTCATACTCGTCTAGAACGCTTAGTCATTCTAATAATTCTGATCATCTGATACTCTTAATTTTGTGTATTCCTATTCAAAAAACCATTTCCCCATGTTAACCTATAAATACCAAATAGCATCACACAATTGACAATATACAGTTTAAAGGAGAAGCATGATTTTTAAGAATATAGCAAAACTCAGACATAAACACCATCTGACGCAAGACCAAGTTGCCAAGCAACTTGGATTAAGTCGATCACAGTATTCTCACATCGAGACAGGCAGAAATGAACTCAGCGTTTCTACACTGTTGAAACTAGCTCAATTATACGACGTTTCAACAGATTATCTACTAGAATAACCGTCAAAATCGTTAAATTTTTTCTTAAGACAATCCTTATCCCTTTACCAAGAGCTACATCACACTACATCAAGCTCAATCAAACTCATTGATAAATCGGATGTTTAGACGTTAACTCATGGACTTCATTGCGGATTTGAGCTAAGGCATCAGCATCGTCCTTATGCGTTAAAGCTCGTACAATTAATTCTGCGACTTTAGCTGCATCATCTTCTTTAAACCCTCTTGTCGTGATGGCTGGCGTTCCTATCCGAATACCAGAGGTTTTAAATGGAGATAGTGTCTCAAATGGGATCGTATTTTTATTAACGGTTATTTTCACACTATCTAATATTGCCTCAGCTTCTTTACCAGTCATCCCTAAATCGGTCACTTCTAGCAGTAGTAAATGGTTATCTGTTCCACCACTGACTATTCTGATATCTTCAACACTATTAAATATCTTAGCCATAGCTTTTGCATTTTTTATAATTTGCTCGCTGTAAACCTTAAAATCAGGATTTAGATCCTCTTTAAATGCGACCGCTTTGCCTGCTATGACATGCTCTAATGGACCACCTTGAATTCCCGGGAAGATAGCACTGTTGATTTTCTTAGCTAAATCCTTGTCATTCGTTAAAATAATTCCACCACGAGGACCTCTTAGAGTCTTATGTGTGGTACTAGTCACTACATCGGCATAAGGAACTGGATTTTGGTGCAAACCACTGGCAACCAATCCTGCTATGTGGGCCATGTCCACCATCAACTTAGCGCCTACTTCATCAGCAATTTCTTTGAATTTTTCAAAATCAATTTTTCTACCATAAGCACTTGCGCCAGCTACAATCAATTTAGGCGAAACTTCTTTTGCGATAGCTCTGATATGATCATAATCGATCTGTTCAGTTTCCTTATCGACCCCATAACTATGAATTTCGTATGTTTTACCACTAAAATTCACTGGAGAGCCATGCGTTAGATGGCCGCCATGTGTCAGGTCCATCCCTAATACTTTGTCACCCGGATTAATTAATGCCATGTAGGCTGCAGTATTGGCCTGAGAACCCGAATGTGGTTGTACATTGGCGTATTTTGCACCAAAAAGCTCCTTAACACGATTGATGGCTAGGTTTTCAATCACATCGATGTATTCACAACCACCATAGTATCGTTTACCTGGATAACCTTCTGCATATTTATTCGTCAATATACTACCTTGGGCTGCCATCACCGCTTTAGAGACATAGTTTTCAGAAGCAATCAACTCTATATTTTCAATTTGTCGCTCTTCCTCTTTATAAACAGCGTCCCACAATTCTTCGTCAGCTTGATAAATATCAACCGGTATCTTTATCATTCTAGCACCCCTTTTAAAATTCTGATCAATTTGTCATATCCTAACTTTACTTTACCTACAAAAAAAAGTCACTAACAACTAGTGACTTTTCAAAAAATAATTAGTGATCAACTATTGAATAGTTTTAAATAATCCTTCTTTACTTTTCTTCTTTTGTTTTGCCATTTCTGAGTAAGATGATCAATAGCAAAGCGCCAACAATACTACCTGCAGCCCATGCAATTAAGAAGCCTAATGGATTAGTGATTCCTCCAAATAATAGTGCGAATATACCGCCATGAGGAGCAGCACTGTAAACACCTAATCCCATGCTGATTGCGCCAGCTAAGGCACTACCCACAACCATTGAAGGAATAACTTTTAGTGGGTTAGATGCAGCAAATGGAATTGCTCCTTCAGTGATGAAGGCCGCTCCCATGACATAGTTGACTAGGGCTGAATCAGCTTGTGCTTTAGGCCAGAGATTACGATCAATCGTAGCAGACAATGCAATTGCTACTGGTGGAACCATACCACCGATCATAACAGCTGCCATAATATCTGATCCATGTGATCCAGGTGTTTGCATAGCTGTTGCTAATAAACCAGTTCCGGTAACATAAGCTGCTTTGTTGAATGGACCACCCATATCGATTGCCATCATCCCACCAGCAAAGATTCCAACCAAAATTTTGCTGCCTTCATTCATGTTTGTTAAGAAATCTGTTAAACCAGTCATAATTGCTGCCATTGGAGCATTAACGATATAAATCATCAAAATTCCCATTAATAAAACACCAAAGACTGGGTATAGTAAGATTGGTTTCAAACCTTCAAGAGATTTAGGTAACCACTTGAATGCGAGTCTCAAGGCATAGATAATACCGCCTGATAAGAACCCAGCTACTAGTGCACCCAAGAAGCCTGAAGGTTGACTATCAGCTAAGATTCCTTGACCAGAAAGTACGGTTGGATTAGCTAATAACCCACCAATAAAACCTACGACTAATCCGGGACGGTCGGCCATTGATTGACCAATGAACCCTGCTAAAACTGGCAACATCATGCTAAAAGAAAAGCCACCGACAGTATTTAACATTGCTGCAATTTGATTATAGCTATCACTGTCAGGGTTAGCTGAATTAATTCCCCAGAAGAATGATAATGCGATTAGCAAACCACCAGCCACAACAAACGGTAACATGTGAGATACACCATTCATTAAATGCTTATAAATCTTACGACCAATAGATTCGCCTTCGCCTGATTCATCATCACTCTCTTCACTACTACCTTCAGCGTGATAAATTGGTGCTTCACCTTTTAGAGCTCGTTCGATTAACTGATCTGGAATGTTGATACCATCAGCAACTTTTGTGATCACAACTCTGTGGCCATCAAATCTTGCCATTGGAACATTTTTATCAGCAGCCACAATGATACCATCAGCAGCATCGATATCTTTCTTAGTCAGTTTGTGCTCCACACCCGCTTGACCATTTGTTTCAACTTTTACATGATAACCCTTAGCTTCTGCAGCACTTTTAAGTTTTTCAGCTGCCATAAAAGTATGGGCAATACCAGTTGGACAAGCTGTGACAGCTAAAATATAAGGAGTTTCGTCTTTTGACGCTTCCTTAGCAGTCAAATCGGCTTCCACTGCTGCTTCCGCTTTATCTTCAGCTTTTTCCGTTTCATCTGCCTTTTGACTATATTGTTTTAATATAGCAATGACGTCCGTAGGAGTTTGTGCTTCTAGTAGAGCCTTCTTAGCCTCGGGTTTCATCAGTATCCCTGACAAATGAGCTAGAGCCTTTAAATGGGCATCCCCGGCGCCAGTTGATGCTGCAATCATAAAAATTAATTTGGCAGGTTGACCATCAAATGATTCCCACTCTACGCCATTATTTTGACGAGCAAAAACAATAACAGGTTCAGTAACAGATTTATCTTGTGCATGTGGAATTGCAATCTCATCACCAACACCAGTTGTTGATTGATCTTCTCTTTTTTGTAAAGCTTTTTCAAAATCTTCTACATTGCTCAAACGGCCAGATTTCTTCAATAATTCTGCCAATTGATGCAGGGCATCTGCCTTATTTGAGGCATTAAAATCTAATTGAATCAATTCCGGGTGAAACAGTTCATATACTTCCATGATATCATTCTCCTTTACTAATAAGCTGTTAAGCTGTGTTTAAAACGGGGTAATCGACACTTCTGGTAAAAGTTTATCGATCATCACTCTATTGGCAATTCCTGTTGAGAATGCAGTAGCACTCCCACAGGCAACGGCTTGTTTGAAAGCTTCTTCTTCGCTTTTACCGTCATTTAGAGCACTTGTAAATCCAGCAACCATCGAGTCCCCAGCGCCTACAGAATTCACTAATATTCCCTTAGGTGAAGAGGCTTTTAAAACCTTACCAGATGCAGATACTAAGATAGCACCGTCTTTACCAAGCGAAATGATGACGTTTTGTGCTCCCTTATGTTGAAGCTCTTTTGCATGCTGAACCAACTCGTCATCCGAATGAATCGTTACAGACAATAGGTCTTCTAACTCTTCTTTGTTAGGCTTAATCAATAGTGGCCGATATGGCAAACACACTTTTAATTGCTCTCCAATTGTATCGACAACAAAATCGACGCCATTATCTTGAGCAATTTTAGCGATTTGACGATAGTTCTCGGCAGACATACCTGTTGCGACATTACCTGCTAGCAAAATGACATCATTTGGTTTAATCGAATCCTTCAACCACTGATTCAATTCTTGTTGCTTATCAGTAGAAATCACAGGTCCTGAGCCATTTATTTCAGTCTCAACCCCAGTTTTTAATTTGACATTGATCCTCGTAACACCATCGACCTCAATAAAGTGACTAGATACTGATAACTTAGCTAACTCATCAACAATGAATGATTGACTAAATCCACCTAAAAAGCCGCTAGCAACAACATCGTTCCCTAGTTCTTTTAAGATAATAGCCATATTGATCCCTTTACCACCTGCGACGTAATCCGTTTGCTTAACTCGGTTCAAATCACCCAACTTAAAATCTGGTACTTTTAAAACTAAATCTATCGCTGGATTAAATGTAATCGTATATAACACCTATCGCGCCTCCTTAATATTTTTAAAAGCCTTATACTCAGGCAACACATCATCAGTCATGATAGTTACCTCAGGTAATGAAGCAAACGAATGAAGTGAACGTTGATTAAATTTAGAATGGTCAGCAGCTACAATTGTTCGTTCAGCTTGTGTGATGGCCACTCTCTTCAATTCAGCTTCATTGACATCTGGAGTCATCAATCCGTTTTCTTCATCTATAGCATTAACGCCTATAACACTAAGATCTAAATTATAATGTGATAATTGCGAAATCGCTTGCGGACCGACAACAGCCTGAGTCGTTGGCTTGACCGTCCCACCTAATAAAATGACATGAGCACCCTTACTGATCAACGGAAAAACGTGGTGAAGTCCGTTCGTAATAACAAATAAATCTGTACGATCCAAATAAGGAATGACTGCTAAGACTGAGGTCCCTGCATCAAAATATATGGCGTTATAGTCATTTTCATTAATCAATTGAGCAATTGCATGACCAATTCGTTGCTTCTCGGATGAAAACTCTTGAACTTTTTGTTCAAACTCATTTTCTGAGAATAAAGAAGTTGCGTCTTGTTTTAAACTTGCTCCACCATGAACTCGGATAATCTTTCCTGCCTCAGCAAGATAATCTAAATCGCGACGAACAGTCGCTGGAGAAGCATGCGTTAATCGCACTAATTCTTTAACAGATAATTGCCTACGATCATTCAACCATTTTAATATAGAAGATCGGCGTTCATTTGCAAACATTTACTCATCTCCCTATCTACGCTTACAAAGTCAGTATATATTCACGTCCCTTCATTTTCAATCATATTCAATCATTTTACATCATATTATGATCAATTATTAGCAAACTCTCATATTGCAAACTAACTAAAAAGCTATTAGGCATTTAGAAGTGTCTAACTACTCCTTTATGCCTAATAGCTTTATCGATTGAATCTCTTTGCTCATGACTTTTCAATGACTGTTATTGCTTTTCCACTCGTTCTTTATGTTCAGCCTTTATTTTATGGAGCAACTCCGGATCGCTGATAACATCTAAAGCAGTCTTTGCTAACAATGCGGCTGTTATACCAATAGCGGCAAACCCTTTGTCACTCTTTGCAGCTTCCCTAAATTCGACGCTATGACCTGCTATATAGTCATCTGAAATTGAAAGTGTTGGTTGAATAGTTGGCACTACCTGACTAATATTTCCAACATCAGACGACCCGACACTTTTGGGTTCACTAAAATCAATATCCTTTGCAGGAACATCTGTTTTTTCAAGTTCTTTAAAAAATACTTTATCAAAAGAAGGTGTAGTAACCGTATTATCGACAGCATTTTGAAAAAGTCCAAATTCATAAGTTGCTCCTGTTGCCAGAGCAGCCCCTTTTACAATATTTTCGACTTTATCATAGACTTGGTCTAATGTTTCCTTATCTATAGTCAAATCAACGTCCTTTACGGCATGAATAGTTGATTTACCTTGCTGAAACATGACATTGATGTTTTTCAACCTGATCATTGCTCTCAACTCCTCTTTGTATGGTAGTGACTGCTAAATTAGCAGTGCATTCAAAAATTATTCAAATTAACGTGGCACTTTGTACATCCTTGAAAAATATGTAGAGATGTTCGAGGCATAAAAAAAGCCCTCAAATGTTATAAAAACATTTGAGGGCGACATTATCGCGGTACCACCTTATTTCGGAGCAAAACACTCCACTCTTTCCAAGCAGAAACAATTTCTAGTTGGAGCTGATTGTAACGTGTCAACAACACGCACCTTTCTACATATCGAAGGTGATTCTCAGAGATCATTTTCATTGTTGTTATACGACTTTTTCCACCAACCAAAGTCTCTCTATGCCATAACTAAACAATTACTCTACTCATCATAGAACATTTCTATTTTTCTAATATTTGCACTTAAGCTCGTGCAATGACATAGATTTACAGGAAATTACTATATCTGTCAACCATAAAATGAATTTTTTCTAAACATTCTATGGAATTTTAGCTACAGCTTGATGATAATAGACTAATGATAATAGTAGATGAGGCTAAGAAAGCCCTTCGTTATTTACGAAAAATTATCTTGTATTTAACACTTATAACTCTAAATTCAGCTTTTCATTCAATCGATAAGATTGGTGTTCATAGTGTTTGTACAGACTATCAAACCGTCCACGATACTTTTTGAACCATGGTTTTTCTTTGCCACAAAAATGAAGAAATACCGTATGATCGATCGTCCAATCAAGATCCCATTCTCCATTACTAATGAGTTGGTAAGTCATAATTTTCCTCACATCAAAATTATAGATTTCGTCCGGAATATCCTTGATTTTATCACCGTATAATCCGTTCAAAACATCTTGGTCTGGTAGCAGTAAGTTGTACTTGTTCGTAGTGATGTAATTATAGATATCATTAGCATGAACCCTTTGACGAACAAGGTTCAAATTAATCAATAGAACTCCTGAATTGAAATAGCCCTCTGATTCATAACTTCTAAGCCTGACTTTATTGACAACGGTGGTCAATTCCGTCAACCTACTATGACTTGCAGCAGCATAATAATCACCATCAATAACCATGTTATACAGTTTTGAAAGATCATTGATACATAATATATCCGCATCTAGATATAAGACACGATCCAAATCGTTCGGTAAATAACGGTGTGCTAGTAGTCTATAATATATGGTTTCAGGATACCTTTCAGACACAGGAGCATCAGAAAATTCATCACTATTAGCTAGTATGGGTGTGTATATGATATCTAATGCCTCACAATAACGACTTAAGGAGCGTCCATCTACACTATCTAGACCCAAGCTTCCTCCGTGGATAACATAAATATGAAGGGATGCCTGACGTGATGTATTCATTTTGATCGACAATAAGGTCGTTTCCAACGGTCTCAAAAAACTTGAATCGATGGCAAACAGTAAATTGATTTCTTCCAAATTTAACCCACTCTTTCTCAATGATATCTCATAGTCATCTTTTTAATATAACGTCCCTCTTTGTCCATTTAGTTATTTGAACGTTTCTCTTTCTCTTTGTGTGTCTAACAATATGACGGATTGTAAACACTTGTATGCTTAATATATTATCCAACTGAGCATCTAATTTCAATGGTCACACTCAGACCCGCACATTTCAATCCTTCAATTTTTAACGCTCTAAGAAGATCCTCCCCTATTAAGCCTATTGCAAATAATCAACTATCATTCTGATATTAGTTTGATATTGGTCATATATCACCCTGGTATTAACCAGCTATTAGTCATCAGTCATCCTGATATAAATTAAATATTAGTTCACTTATGAGTTAGTTTTTGATCAGAATAAAAGGCATCTCAGTTTGAGATACCTTTTTACACACTGATAGTTAGAAATCATCAGCACTAATTATTTTCTGTTGTACGTCCAACTTTTCTCATTTCTTCTGATTACTACTGGTAATTTGATTAAAGAGCTTATCCATTACACGTCCGACGCTCTGAATCCATTATCCTAAGAATTCAAATACGTCTTTGCGATCATATAATTTAAATACTTTTTCAAATAAGAATTGACCTAATAGACTAGCTGCTGCTGGTACAACAAACCATACAATGACAGCAACTAGGACGTTTAAGCCAGCATCAATTGATGCTAACGGTCCGACAATACCTACTAATCCAAAACCTGCAGATGCGGGAGTACCTGATACTGAGAACAAGGCAACAGGAATTGCCGATATAATCGCTGTAAAGAAACAAGGTAGTAGAATGATTGGTTTTCTGAATAAGTTAGGCATCATCATCTTCATCGCACCTAATGCAATGGCAATAGTAACACCAGATTTATTGATCTTCCAAGAGTTTATCACGAGTACAAGCGTTGTTGCGGCTACACCCATTGCGGCTGCTCCGGCTGAAACGGCATTCAATTGGATGGCAACACCGATTGCAACGGTCGAAATTGGCGAAATAATCAAAAATGCAAAAGAACAACTAATCAAAATACTCATCAATATTGGTTGTAATTCTGTGAAAGTATTGATGATCGAACCAATACCAGTCGTAATAAACGTCACATATGGCAAGAGGAAGACACCAATTAGTCCAGCCCCACAACCAACAACAATAGGTGTTAATACAATAGCAACTGAACCAAAACTATCTTTAATCCAAAGAATCAATAAAACGGCAATAGAAGCAGTTAACATCGTATTGATGATATCCCCTGTACCAGCACCGACATAAGCATTTGCCTCAGCATTGAATTTAATGACACCACTACCAATAAATGCAGCAGCCCCAGTTACCATCATTGTCAATGGTTTAAACCCGAATTGATGCGCAATCAATGTCCCTATGATCAACGGTGTCCCTAATTGGAAAATAACGGCTACTTGCGTTAACGTTACCGCAAAAACATTATCCCCAAATAGTTTTAAAATCCCAGATAAAACTGCATTTGAAATCAAACCGATAATAATACCTAATGCAGTTCCTCCCAATACTTTATTCATAAATATCTTTGGCGTTATCTTTTCATCTGTCATTTGCTCGCCCGACTTTCTATTAAATAAATTTGTTAGATTTTCTTTCTCTAGTTATGATTTAAACTACTCAAATACTACCTTATTTTGCTTTCAAAATTTCTTCTTTACAGTGAATTAATTCTGTCAAGAATTTACAATAAGGAGTACTAATACCATATTTTTCACCTTTATTTGCAACCGCACCATTGATGAAGTCTATTTCTGTTAAACGATTATTTTTGATGAGATCTTGATACATTGACGGATAATGTAATCCAATGGTTTCAGGATCGTAGGTTTCTTCAATATGTTGAATAACCTCTGCTACATCTAATGTAACATTCTCATGTTTTGCAACTGCTGCAAACTCTAAAACGATGGTGGTTACAATCTCGTGAGCATATTTGCAAGTACCAAATCCTGTGATATTGCAATCTAAGATCGTACATAGACCATTTAAAGTCCCATTAACACAGGCTTTCCGGTAGATCGAATAACGAATATTGTCTGAATAACTAGCATTTAGCCCCGCTTCGGTTAAGACTTTAGCGATCTCTTTTGCTTTCTCACTTTGACCTTCGCCTAGATTTTCGAGTTCAACTGAACCAGTCCCAAACAGTTTAGCCTTGCCTGGTCCTTCAAGACCTGCAGTCCACATGGTATTACCAATAAAAATATTCTCTAACCCGACATACTTTTCAATAATTTCTTCATGGCCAATACCATTTAAGAGACACAAAACATTTGTTTTATCATGAATCACCGGTTTCAATGCTTGCATCATGTCATCCAACTGAAGCGCTTTAGTAAATAAAATGATTAGATCAGTTTTAAAATCGGTTGGAATATCACTTTGCAAAACAGCTGGAATATGTTCCACAATATCTTTGCCGTTAAAGTTTGCCTTAAGTCCATCACGGTTGATTGCCTCAACATGCTCTGGCCACCCATCAACTAAAACAACCTCATTCCCTGCTTTATGAAGCATTAATCCGAAACGACTACCCATAGCACCTGCACCAGCAATAGTAATTTTCATTATTTTCCTCCTTTGCGCAATAAGTAACAGTCTTATCCTAACGACCATTCTTGCTATATTTCACTTAACTAGTTCTGATTAGTAACAAGAATGTTCTAGAACTTTTGCCTCACCGCGCCCTTTTTGTTTATTGTATCACAAACACATTGTATCACATTTACATATTATTAAAAGTGCTATTCTAAACAAGTTCTAAAATTTAAAAACTATTACTAGCCATATGATTTTCGATCACCTTTTTTAAGTCCAATCCTACAAACACTACGCTAAAAATTGAACAAAAAAAGAGCACTGTTACAAAGAATTTGTTACAGTACTCCCAAACTAATTTTCAAACACCAATCGATAAACATTCAGAAAAGATTCATGATTGTTTAGCCATTATGAGTGGTCACTTATTTTTATAATGTTAATAGAATTATTTTCTCTTTTTACTTTCTTTTTACTTTCTTTGTTTATAGTGCCTTTTTATTTTATTCATAATTCTTCCGTCTCATACCAAGTATTTTTTTGAGGCACAAAGACTCTTAAACCATTCTGTTCTAAAACTTTACCATAGTGACCAGGTTTAAAGGTATGCCATGGAACAGTCACGGTTGCATGGATAGCTGTTGCTACTTTGATCAAATCCTCTTGGCTTGCATGCCCACTAGCTCCAAATGATTTAAATGTAAATTGGTATTTTTCTAAGATCTCCATCAAGACCAAGAACCTTGGATCATAATCACCTAGAGGTTCCCCATTTGAATGTAAATATATGCCACCAGGTAGTTTCATCAATCGATTGAGATGTTTAAAACTATTCTGAAGAACATAATGAGATGGTTCTTGACAGATTTCATCAAGAGAAACTCCCCTAGTAAACGAGTCATTCAACTGACTATCTTCTAACGCTTCTTTTAACACATACAGGAATAGGTCTGGATAAAAGGTTCTTAACACAGTAGCATATGGTTTCTCCAAAATAAGTGGTCGATGGGTCATATTTGCTATATCGACAAAGTTCTTTAATCTCTCAACATTTCGAATATAAGGATTTAAAACCAACGACTCTTTACTCGTTAGCAAGAGCTTTTCAAAACGTTTCATTAAGTCTTTCTCTGTTACTGGAATTATGTCATCTAGTTCTTCTTGTTCTTCTTTACCGTCACTATCGGTTTTACTGTCACTATCGGTGGTATCATCTGAATCGTCAAAACTAAAGCTAGTGCCTTCAATCAATAACAGATCAGGTTGCCATTCTTTTGCTTTTTCGACCCAATTTATGACGGCTTGTGGATGGTCACCATTGAGTCTTAAATCGCCTGAATGAATAATTTTAAAATCAGGAGTTGCTATAAACAAGGCACTAATACCAATCACATCGTGATCACTCTCGTAAGCTGATACCGAAATATCACCGACATTAACTGGTTTTTCATAAGAGAAAGGCTTAATTGAAGCAAGAACTTTCTCATCTTCACCAACTTTGATTAACTGTTCAAACAATTTTACCGAGTCCTCAGATAGATAGACATCCGTACCCTTTGGTAAAAACCGTAATAAAGCCATATGATCTAAATGCAGATGAGAAATGAAAATCGCAGTGTTTTTTGTACTCTCTGAAACATCAGATAATACAATATGTTCAAATTTACTTGTCTCGAATAGGTTTGGAATTGCGGGAATAAGGCCCGTTACTATACCTGCTTCTAGTGGCGTATAATCATTGTCAAGAGAGGCTGCCGATAAATCCCCGGCAGCCCCAAAATCACAAATGACTCTACTTGTTTCGGTCGCAACTTCTACAATATTTCCACCAATCGTATCAAGCCCATTCCAAAACTTGATTTTAGTCATTTTTACACCATGTTTCTAGTTATTATCGTTTTTTAGTTATTGTCTGTAATAATCGTTTTGGTTTGATCTTCTAGAGATTGTAGTGATTCTTTAACATCAGCATTATTAGATAATACATTGTCGAGTGTTTCTAACAAGACATTTCTGAATTGTCCAAACCCAACAAATGATGTTTCAGATTGTCCATAGGCAAGTTCTTTGTTTGCTGCTTCGTATTCAGGATGTTCTGCAATGTAATCCTTGTAATCTTGTTCATCTTGAGCAGACTTTCTGATTGGAACATATCCTGTAGCCATAGCCCATTCTGCAGTATTTGCAGGTTCCAATAAGAACTTGATAAATGCCATACCACCGGCTTGTTGTTCTTCAGAAGCCGAAGAGAATATCCCCAGATCATTACCAGCAAAGAGCGTTAATTGTGAGTCATTATAGGTAGGAATTTCAGCAGTTCTCCATTCTATGCCACTTTCTTCAGCAGGTTCTGCAACATGAGATACTCCCGCACTAGATCCAATATAAAGGGAACTTTCACCACGAGCAAACGGTCCTGAGAAGTAACCATCTTCTCCGGCAGTACGCGCATAACCTTTATCGATGAGATCCATCACAAATTGCAATGCTTCGACACTTTTATCGCCAGCAATATCAGTTTCCAAGGTTTCTGGTTCTATGAATTTAGCCCCAGCTTGCTTGGCAATCGTTTCATATTCCATTTCAAAAGAATTCTCAAATCCCATTGCAACTCTGTCATCACTGTTAGAAGTCATCTTTTCTCCTAATGCAACAACTTCACCCCACGTTTTAGGCACTTCGACATCATATTCATCTAGAAAAGATTGGTTGTAATACATAATCCGAGTAGATTTTGAGAAAGGAAAAGCATAGGTTTTACCGTCATACTTTGAACTATCCAAAAAGCCTGGATAAATATCGTCCAATTTTTCTTGACTAAACCCTGTATCCCCAGTCATCAAATCATCTAAAGCAACCAATAAACTATTTTTTGCATAGTCTGGTGCATTACCAGGTGTAATTTGTGCTAATGTTGGTAAATCTCCGGAAGCACCTGCTGCCATGATTGATTGTTGAAGGGTATCGTAATCTCCTTGATTTTGTTCTACAACTTTATAATCCTCTTGAGAATCATTGAATGCCGCCACTAATTTAGTAATTTCCTCTTGGTGGGGGCCATTCATAGCATGCCAAAAAGTTAATTCAACCGGTGCTTTATTATCGTCATTTGAACCAGAGTCCCCACCGTTAGATGAATTATTACCATTATTGCTACACGCTACTAATGTGAAGGAACTTGCTAATACAAGTGCGCCGCCTACGACTTTTTTGTATCCTGAAAGATTTGTCATTATTCCGCTCCTTATCCTTTAATGCCACTTTTGGAAATCCCAGCAATAATATACTTTTGTAAGAAAATGTAGATCACTACCATAGGAATGATCACTATTGTTGATGCTGCCATCAATAACTGAAATTTTGTTCTTGCTTCTGTCGTAAAAGCTTGTAATCCGACTGGAAGTGTCCGCATGCTTTGTTCGTTTGTCACAATAAGTGGCCAAACAAACGAGTTCCAACTTCCAATGATTTTTAGAACTGCAATCGCTACAATACTAGATTTACCTAAGGGTACCATCACCTCCCATAAGAACCTAAAATCACTCGCCCCATCCACTTTTGCAGCATAATAAATTTCGTTTGGAACGGATTGAAATGTTTGCCGAAGCGTTTTCCTTAAGTGATTTAACGGTAACAACACTATTTGACTTAGAACCGGAACTTTTTAAAGTGGGTTTTTGGATAATGTTACGCCTCCTTGATAGCGATCGACTGACCAGCTTGGTCAAACAAATGAGTATCTTCGCTATCAGCTACTACGCTGACTTTATTTCCTAATTCGTAATGGTTTAAAACGTCGCTGATTGTCACCTCTAAGTCACCATTAATTAGTTTCAAGGTACTCTTCTTACCAAATCTTTCCAGGTGTTTCACTGTTCCACTAAAGAGTGCTTGCTCATCATTAGTAACTGCTCTTAAATTTTCAGGTCTAACCCCTATACTAACTGCTTTAACTAAGTCAGAAGGTGGAAAATTCAAACTTGAAGTATTAATGACATCATTAGTAGTAGGTAATATATTGATAACAGGATTTCCCAAAAATTGTGCTACAAACTGATTTTCAGGGAAATCATATAACGTTTGTGGTTCACTATTTTGCTGTATATGCCCATCATTAAGCACCATTACTTGGTCAGAAATACTCATGGCTTCTTCCTGATCATGAGTCACAAACACGGTAGTAATATTAGTTTCTTGTTGAATTCTTCGAATTTCTTCTCTCATCTCGATCCGTAATCTCGCATCAAGATTTGATAACGGTTCATCCATCAATAGAATCTGTGGTTTTTTAGCTAAAGCCCGAGCAATTGCTACCCGTTGTTGCTGACCACCTGATAATTGTTTCGGCTTCTTATGAATATGTTCTGAAATTTGCACGAGGTCAGCCAATTCAGTAGCTCTTTTGAGACGATCTGCTTTTTTGACATGTGCCATCTTAAGCGGAAACATAATATTCTCTAAGACAGTTAAATGAGGATATAAGGCATAGTTTTGAAACACCATTCCCACTTTTCGTTTAACAGCATCTAATACTGTAACATCCTTATCATCAAAGTAAATATGACCACTATTCGGTTTGATCAACCCTGAAATCAACATCAAGGTTGTCGACTTCCCACAGCCACTAGGACCAAGTATCGACATCAAGGAATGTTCGGAAATCGTGAAATTTAGCTCATGTAGTACTTCTTTATCACCATAGTCCATGGTGACATTTTCAAATCTAACTTGCACGCGATTCACCTCTTAAGATATTTTGTAGAAAACAACGAATGCTGCATTGTTCATTGGTTAA
The DNA here is from genome assembly GCF_000421665.1 of Bavariicoccus seileri WCC 4188. Taxonomy (GTDB): domain Bacteria; phylum Bacillota; class Bacilli; order Lactobacillales; family Aerococcaceae; genus Bavariicoccus; species Bavariicoccus seileri. The sequence continues at coordinate 27,343 of NZ_ATXL01000001.1, forward strand.
AGTTTGGCACATTAAGCCTTAAAAAAGTATTCAAAATCCTTTTTGTTTGTAAATTTAATGTAAATTTTTTGGCGATAATATAGAGTTTTAGCCCTTTTTATGCTATGTTATAATGCTATATGTGTTTCCAATTGTAAGTCTCTCAATTCTGTTTTATTAGCGGTATTTTATCGCCTTTCTCTCTCTATGTTTTACCCTTATCATCCCTTACTAAATAGGATTAAGATCTTTTATTTCTTTGCTTCTTTATTAAATTAATGGCCAATAAAAAAAGAACTCAACTGTTGAGTTCTTGAGTCATAGCATCTCATGTCACAAAATAGTAAACGTTTTGAGAGATTATTATTGATTTCGTTCGTTATTTAAGAAATCTATAGCCTCTAATAAACTGCGGTAAGGTACGTGATGTCCTCCTGAAGGTTGCTCGCTATAACGAAAATGTTTTCCATGAGATTTTTTCAAATCTTCGGCCAGTAATCGATCATATTTAACTGGAACAACCTCATCTTTGCCACCATGAAAAATGAAGTAAGGTTTTTCTAGTATTTTATTCAAGTTTTCTGCTAACGAATAATGTCTCAAGTCACTGGCTAATCGGTCCATTTGGTCAAAATAATCGTCCCAAATTTCTTTCGGATACTTCTCTTTTCCACCATTTTCATATTGCCAGACTAGCATATCTTTACCGAACGAGACTGGATCTGGACAGCCTATAAAACTAGCTCCAGCTGTTACCCAATCATAAGTTGTCAAAAGCATGGAGGTGGTAAAGCCACCCATCGATATCCCACCAACCGTTATATCAGTGCCGTCATAACCATTTTCTTCCATATATTCTCTTAAAGTAGGCAACTCTTTGACATTTTGAAACAAAATACGATAAAAATCAGTTGTCCCCTCTAATGCTCTATTCTCCTGTTTCCGCTCACCATGCAACAATGCATCGGGCACAAAGACAGCATAACCATCTAATGCAAATACATAGGCTTGCGTCATTAAAGATTCCTTAGCATTTGTCCAACCATGGTAAAAAACCATAACGGGTGCGGATGATTTGACAATATCCTTGTCTTCCACAACTAAAAATGGGATATTTTTAGTTGTCTTTTTTTCGATAGTAATCACTATGGCTACACCTCTACTTTTATCTGATGACAACTAACTATATCGGTTAAATATATCGGTCATAAGCTTTCTCTAAACGACATGACGTTTGAATGGATCGTCACTGATACCCTTCTCTAGGACATGCTTTGAAACTTCTTTAGCCGAAAATAAGGAATGATCGACATAGTTGCCACAACTAACCGCGGTAGTACCTTGAACATCTGACCATTCGATTGAAGAAACAATTTCTTCTAGTGAGGCCTTTAGTGCTACTGCTACATCATGAGCAGTTGGCTCACCCCACATAATCAAATGAAAACCCGTCCGACAGCCAAACGGCGAACAATCAATCACACCTGGTAAGCGGTCTCTTAGTAAAGAAGCTAGTAGATGCTCGATGGTGTGTATCCCAGCAGTAGGGATTGCACTCACATTTGGTTGAATTAATCGTAGATCAAAATTACAAATGATGTCGCCTTGTGTTCCCTTTTCCGTACCAATCAATCGAACATATGGTGCCAAGACTTTCGTGTGATCTAAGGTAAAACTTTCAACTTTTGCCATTATAGGTCTCCGTTTCTTTGAGATTATTAATTTGCCAGAACTTCATCCACGCGATTTAAAAAATCGTCTTTGCCAAAAAAGTCTTTATTGAGTAATTCTGGAAATATATGTGCAAAAAAATATTTGACAGAGGGTCTTTCTTTAAAGGATTGAATAGTGGTTGACGCTTCTAAAAACATCTCTTGATAGACCGGTTCTGGATTGCTGTTCACAATTTCTTCAAAAGATTCATACAATAAATCAACCTTGTCAGCGATTGCCAGTAGCTGTCCCTCTACCGAATTATCCTTCGCCTCAAAGAGTCGCCTACGATAAATCATTTGAAACTCTTCTGGAATTTCCTGGTCGATAAACTCGATCGTCATTCGTTCCTCCACTGTATGTAGCATTCCCCGTAATTGTTTGTTGGCATATTTTACTGGTGTCTTAATATCCCCAATAAACCTTTCAGTATAATCGTGATTCAAAGACTTTTCATAGAGTAATTTCCAGTTGATTTCAACACCGTTTAATTCCTCAATATCCCCCAACACTTGTGCGATTGATGCTACTCTAAATGAATGCGCTGCAACCGTGTGTTCTGTGAACTTAAAAAATCCTGGTGCCCTAGATATCTTTTCTAAATTGCTAAGTCCCACAATATACTCGTTTAACCCCATCCTATCTCCTCCAATTTTTTTATTCTCTATCATAAGCGTTCTTCAGTGATTAATCAACAAGCTCTCCATTAATCGTTCAACAATCATATTTTGATATAATCAGATCTTAATAACCCCATAAAGTAACTATCACGATAAGTGCCATTCGAGAAAAATTGCTCTTTCATATTGCCTTCAATCTCAAAACCAATTTTTTTATAGATATGGACCGCTGGGGCATTACTCGTATCAACATATAGATAGACTTTATGCATATTTAAAATTGAAAATGCATATTCAATTCCCTTTTTCAATGCTTGTTGCGCATAACCCAATCCTCTAAAATGTTCTAAGATGATAATCTGGATCTCACAATTACGATGGATGAAGTCGATCCAAACTAACTCAACAACACCCGCAAAATTACCCTCTACATCAATCACAAAACGCCTTTCATGAGTATCATGAATATGTTTATCGTAAAGACTGATTAACTCATCTAACGACTCATATGGCTCTTCGAACCAATAAGCCATTGTATTTCTTTCATTATTGATCTCATGGATAAACTTTAAATCTTCTCGTTCCAGTGCTCTAATTTGCATCATTTAACGCTCCTAAATTCTTTTCCTTTTAGATATCGGTTTCTTTCTCCTGTTGCTCCTGTTGGTCTTGTTGCTTATATTGCCTTATTGCCTTAATATCACATATTATCGACTGTTAAAAATATCAACAGTTATCAAAACAGTCTGCTTTTCCGTGTCAATAGAGTGAAGTGACTGATTTAAATGATGTGACTGAAATGACTGAGGTGACTGTTTTGAATGCTGTTAATGATTTCAATCCCAAAATGTTGAACACTCTAATGACTTTGATAAGGCCTCACGAAACAAGGACATGAATGGTTTTTGGTAATTTGGTAGATACTGAGATATAGTAAATGCTTCAGCAAAAAACTCTCGTGTAGATTGTGCTGCGTAAGTACCCATTGTTTCCTTAATAAGACGTTTAAAATGCAAGCGATTCAATCCACTTTGTTTTAATAGAGACTGATAGACAGTTTCGTTTAGGGAATTAGGATGATAGATCAACGCATGATTAAATGCCTTTAAGGTTTTTACATCACGCTTATCGATTTCTCGTAAATTCTCATATTGTTCAGCTATCGCTTGTAGATTCTTATTTGTTTTTAGCATATAAAAAGAGTTCAATAAGTGTGCAAATTCGTGGTCGATTGTCGTTAATCCTGATTGATCTGCAATTAAGGGTGAGTTTCTCAACTGGTAGACACGGTGATGAATAGTAACCGACCTCACCTTAGTTTGAAACATATTATGGCTAAAGTTTAAATTGCTATCGAACAATCCATACTGTTTCCCTTTACGCATTCGCGAGACAACATTTGTTGCTTGATAAGCGAGATTACGTTTACTCTTGCGGTCAGTGATTCTGATAAGTCCTTTTGGTAAATCAAATTCGTGATGTAATAAAAGCAAACGTTCACTAATCTCATTGGCAAAGTGTGGTTCAATTCGCTTTAAATTGATACTCTTATACGGACTACCCAAACTAGACTCTTCAACGATTGATTTAATCATTGCTCATTAACCTCTCTACTTTTCCCTCTTTATAAGTAACTCTTTATGCCTAACTCTTTATGTCTAACAATCTACGATCTCCCTTATCTCTACCGCAAACTGATAAGGCCTAACAAGACGTTCTCATAAGAAAGTGCTATAATCAGTAGCAGAGATTCAAGTAACCTTATACAAACCCGATTGTCATACGAAAGGAGTCAAAAAATGGAACAGTCATTTCAAGCTATCTATGAAGCCATCAAGAAAGACGCAGAGAATAAGAGTTATACTGCTAAACACATCGATCCCCTATATAGTGCTCATGAGAATGCCAAAATCGTCATTGTAGGTCAAGCCCCAGGCATCAAAGCAGAACAATCGAAACGATTCTTTAATGATAAAAGTGGTGACCGTTTACGTGATTGGTTAGGTGTGACTAGCGACTTCTTCTACTCAACAGATAAATTAGCTATTTTACCAATGGATTTTTACTATCCTGGAAAAGGTAAAAGTGGCGACCTCTCACCTCGTAAAGACTTTGCCTCAAAGTGGCATCCTCAACTATTAAAGCTGATGCCTAACGTCGAGATGACTCTATTAGTGGGTAGGTATGCCCAAAAATACTATCTTCATCAAAAAAATAACATCACACTGACTCAAACCGTCAAGAACTTTCAAACCTATTTGCCCACTTACTTCCCCATCGTCCACCCTTCCCCTTTAAACCAAAGGTGGCTCAAGAAAAATCCTTGGTTTTCTACAGAAGTCCTGCCCATATTGAGACAAAAAGTAGCAGAAATCTTACAGCCAGAACCATAAAAGTCACAAAGAATTATAGGAATATAATCGTTTCAGTGATTTCTATATCTGGGCTCAGAGATTGGACAACTGGGCAATACTTCTCAACCAATTTCATAATACTTTCGATACGATGATGCCATTTAGGATCTGCAACTATTTCAAATGTAAGATCAATCGATTGAAAGAATTGAGGCCTCGTATCAGCCCTTTGATAGTCAACTTGGATTTTCGTCACTTCAGCTGGTACCTTTGAGTTTAGCAATAAAGACTTCAACACGTAGCCCTCACAACCCCCAACAGCTGACGCAAGAAGTTGAATCGGTGAATAACCTGCTTCTTTAGTCATGACTAAATTCATTTGATCCAACGCCAATTCAAACTGTTCTTCCTTTCCAAAAACCGTGACTTGCTCATTTGTCATTATGACAACCTCTAATCTCTTTTTAGTATGGTGTTCTTTAACTTCATTATAGTTTCAACATACTTTCAACATACTTTCTATTTATACTATCATTTTATATCATCATTTTATCGTATTATCACTCTTCAATCTATCGAAGACTATTTATTTTTGATTATCCTAAATTTTAACCCTAACCTATTCATCAACATAAAAAAACTGTGAGAAGTGCTTAGTAACTTTATAACGTTTTCCGCTAAAGCACTTTACACCTATCACAGTTTTTAATTATTTTTATGTCTTATAAGTGACAGCCTTTTGATTGAACTGCTATTGATTGAACCTCAACTTAAGAATATCACTTATATTCCCGATTTACTTTTTTAGTTACCTTTTATTGTTCATTTTTTATTTTTATTTATTTATTTTTCTTTTTTTGACAGTAACCAAGATGACACCTGCCAAAATCAGACCAACTCCTGTGTACATGAGTACCGTAGAAGAACTTTCCCCTGTTTGTGGTAGTAACTGTGTCGATTTTTTCCTAGTATTACTTTGTCCGTTATTTCCTCCTTTATTAGTCGATGCCTTATGGTTATTCCCATTAGGTTTGCCCGACCCCTTATTAGTTGATCCACCATTACCTGATCCATTGTCAGTATTGTTAGTTGATCCACCACCAGTTGATCCACCTTTTTGTTCTTCTTTATCTGTATCATCTTTATCTTGATTGTCTTTATCCTGATCATCTTTATCTGGATCATCTTTATCTGGATCTTCTTTATCCGGATCTTCTTTATCTGAATCATCTTTATCCTGATCATCTTTATCTGGATCACCTTTATCCGGATCATCTTTATCAGACTCATCTTTATCAGACTCATCTTTTACAATGACATTTGCTTTGATCAGGCTACTTTCATTGCCAGCATCATCATAAGTTTGAGCAGTAATAACTGTCGTTTTTTCTACTGTAAATGGTTCTGTATAATCCGTAAAGGTTTTGCCTTCATCCAAGCTATATCTCAAATGAGTGTAGCTCGCTTCTGTCTCAGACAATTCTTTCGAATAGCCAAGGGTGACGGTAACTGGTTCTTTCGCTTCGCCGTACTCACTAAGCGTTATAGTCGGATTGGCTACAATTTTAGGAACAATATTTGTGACATCATAGGTAGTAACTTCAGATTCTGATTTGAACTGATTAACAGACTTGAAGTAGACTGTTTGATTAACCGCTACAGCCAATGGTTCACTATATAGTTGATAGTTTTCTCCATCAAAGCTATAAAGAATCGTATCACCTTCGTCAGCTGTTGCACTAACGACAACTGATTTGTTGGTTAACTCTGTTGTGTCGGCAGTAATTGTTGGAGCGTTCGGAACTGCTGCACTATAATTGACCAAAATATTTTTTGATTGTTCATTTCCAAGGCTATCAGCAAGACTGACTGTCAAGTGATTTTCGCCTTCAGTTACTGGCACCTCATAATCGAAGTTTTGAGCTGGTCTACCAGCAAAAAAATCTTCATCATATAAGCCATAATCAATGTCGCTGTATACATTGTTGTTATTGATATATAAGCGGTAGCCAGCAAAGTTATCAGAAATCAAACCAGTTAAATGGAATGGATTTTGATTGGTGTAAACACTATACTGTCCGTCATCTGAAACAGTCAAACCTTCTATTTGAAGCGTCGGTAAAACAGTATCTACGAAAACATAATACCCTTCATCGATGACTTCTTTATCACCAGTTGAACCTTCGACATAAAAGGCGACACTTTGTTTACCTTGTTTTAATGCTAAGTCATAAGTAAATGTCAGATTAGTCGGATCATAGTCTACAGGATCACCATTAATAGTGAAGTTATCGACTTTCTCACGCAATCTTCCTTTTATTTGGTAGATATTACTGTCGCTATCGTAATCAGGATTTCCGACACCAACAATTGTGATGTCATCTGTTAAAATATTTTCCAATACTAACAAATCACTTTGACGGTAGGCACTTGTAGTAACTAACTTTTGTACCGATGAGGTATTCTCATACTGGTCAGTTGCTGATACAGTAATCAAGTTTTGACCATTTTCAAGTGGCACATCAACTGCATAAGAACCGTCTTCTTGAATTGCTGTCGTTGCATCTATCGGATCTTCAGTCGACGAGTTTGAGAGGGTCAACTTAGTCGTTGATTCTCCCGTTTGACCTGCGATTCGAATTGTATCCGTTGATAACTCGCTTGATTCCTCGGCTGGTGTGTCAACCGATAGAGTCGGTTTTGTAACGTGAACCTCAATTGGCACGTTTCTAACTTGTTCTTCCCCGACTTTTACGACGATAGCATTAGTTTGATCATCGATTGGTAATGAGGCACTAAACGTTTTGCTTTCTGCGTCTACTTCAACTGCTTGATCGTTTATCGTCAATGGATCAGTTCCAATATATGACCCTATTACAGCTAGCGTTTGGCTCTCTTCGTCATAGTATTGAGAATTTGAAGTGATAATATCTTTGTCCTTAATGTTAAACAAGACTACATTGTCAGACTCCCCAAGCTCTTTTAGGTCGCTAGTATAGCCAAGATTTCCGGCATTATCACTAGCTAAAAGTTCAATAGAGTTTACACCATTTTCAGGTAACTGCCGTTCATCTAGCTTCAGTTCTACCTTCTCTGGTGTATTTGGTTTATTATCAGACAATTGCTCGGATAAATCATAAGTAGCAACATTCCCGTTTATGGCAATAGCAACTGAATCTAAAGTAACATCACTTAGATTATCACTCAGTTCAAATGAAATTGTACTATCTGTTAGTAGAACATTGCTAAACTCTGGTGCCACCGTGTCGACCTTGATTGGAATTGTAAGAGATTGCTCGGACGACCCTTCAAAGTAGCTTGTTGCTGTTATCTTCAAGCCGTATTGCCCATCTTCAACGAGTTTAGAATCTCCTGTGTTAGTGTCATAGACTGTTCCATCCCAAGTAGCATTTGTAACATAAGACTCGGTGAAGTTATTGATTTGAGGATTGAAATAGCCTTTTCCTCCTTGCTTATCCTCATTTAGCTTAAGAAGTGTTTTATTGTCGTTATCTACAATTTCATAGGTAAGTGTCTTCGTATTCCTTAAGAAGAATAAAACAGGATATGCTGAGTCAAAACGACCGTCACCATTTGGTGATATAGCAATCTTATCAGGGTTTATCGTATTAAAATCAAAACCAAGGTAGTAGTTCTCTTCATCTAACAAATACCCTGATCCTAGGATTGTATTGTCATCATAGATAGGAGCATCGATAATTTGACCATCACCATAATTCCCATAAAAGCCAACATATGGAATGGATATAGCTGGTGCTGTATCGCTTTCAAAACCTATAAAGCCTTCGACAAATTGGTTTGCTGAGAAGGAAGCAGGCAAGTTGATTGTAATGCCAACTGTTTTTGATTCACCTGGTTCAAGGCTTACTTCAGTATTATCAGCTTTTAGAGTAGCACCATCAATATTGACAGAAGAAATAAAGCTGCTACTATCTGTTGTCTCGGTATACGGACCGTTGTAGTCATTTAAAGAATAAGTTACTTTTTCTTTGCCATTATTTGTAAGTATCACACCAAATGAAGAGGATTGCCCGATATTCTTCAAAGCAATCGTTGCATCACCATCTGCAGCATCTACTAATGATGTGCTATTAGCAATAGCTTGATTAATATCTACACTACCAGCTCCTTGTCTTCTAGGAGAGATGATATTGCCATTAGTAACATCTGTCATTGGTTGAGATGTCGTCATGAGTGAGACCTTAGCGAAATTAATCAAATCAGCACCAGATAACGATAAGCCTTTCGTTTTGATGCTTTGATATAGCAATGCCGCAGTCCCTGCAACATACGGTGAGGACATAGAGGTTCCACTCATAGTTTGGTAGTTATTATTATTGGCCGTCGAGTAGATCTGTCCACCTGGTCCTGCGATTTCTGGTTTCAATTCCAAATCAGGTGTTGGACCCCAAGAAGAGAATTTAGACATTTGACCGCTCTCACTGTTATGGTATGACCCTTTAGTTTGAGCAAATTTTATTTTTTTATCCTTATTTTCTTCAGCTAGCTTGATTAACAATTCGCCATCTTGTTGAGAAACAAAAATAGCTAAGAAATTGTTATCATCCAATGCCATACTAATCAGAGATGTCCCCGGAGCATTATCGTAAACAATAGCAGCCTTTGCGCCTTGTTCCTTAGCAGCTGCCTGTTTATCAGAAAATGTCGCTAGTCCTCTTTGGATCAAAACTATTTTACCCTTAACATCCAGATCTGTATAATCTCCAATACCCTTTTCACCTAAGGGCACAGAAACTAATTCACTAGGCTCACTAAACACCTCTAAACCGACTCCAGTAACTGTATTGGCATAAAAGGCCACACCAGATTCGGTGCCATTAGCCAACCTGACTGGCTCTTCATTGCCAGCACCATCCACTAGTATAGGAGATAAGGCATCCGCAATCACTTCATCACTTTCATAAGATGCAACTGTTAGAGCTTCTTTGGCGACACCAGGGGCACCAACTGTGCTAGTATCCTTGGTATCAAATAGATTTTGCGGATCAGTGCTAGTCCCGGCACTAGTACTTACACCACTATTACCGGCTGAAATAACGGTTAAAACGCCAGCATCCGCTGCCTTTTTGATAGCAACTTGTGATGGGTCGTTGCTGTCCACAGTCCCTGAAACTGACCCCAAACTCATGTTAATAACATCTGCGCCTAGTTTGACAGAATCCTCAATGGCAGAGATGATATCATCATCTAGAGCAGTAGCAATCTTATCATTATTTGGGAAACCCTTCATGGCTAGTAACTGTGCTTCAGGGGCAACACCAACCACGTATTCACCCACACTTTGTGGATCCCCCTCACCATTGGCTCCAACTATTCCGGCCACATGCATCCCGTGCATTGAGGTTCCTGGGTTCTGGTCGACAATGTTGTCATTATTATCTGCATAATTATGTCCATAAGGGACTTTGCGAGTGAACCACTTGCCATAGCCAAGATTTTTAACGACAGCGGTTGCATTTGATTGGGTTAATTTTTCATTAGTAGATTGCGATAAACGGAGGTCCTTATGAGTCGGATCAATCCCGCTATCAACAATTGCAACAACAATTCCTTCGCCATTACTCCCACTTTCGCTGACTTTTATTCCAGCAGAAGAGTTTTTAAACATCTCTACATTACTACCATCGTCCTCAGTAGGAGAATAGACATTTGCAGGTGTCACTGATTTAATACCTTTTATCGCAGTAATTTCACTGATATCAGTCAATTTAACATCAATAGAAAACCCATTCACTAAATATCCGAATGATTTTTTAACCTTATTACCAGTTATTTTTTCAACTTTCTTTTTAATACTAGATTGGCTTTCAATAACACTATCTGTTGCCTTTTCAATCGATGACACAGACTTATTAGTTCCCGATGCCTTACTAGTCGATTCAACAGCTGCTTTACTTTCTAACTGAATAATTGCTCTAATTTCTTGATCAAAATTGCCATCAGTATCGATAGTACTGATATCGATACCTAAAGCTTTCAGTTGTTCCAAAGCTCTTTCTCGGAATTTTTCCTTATTTTCTTTTTTGTTGTCATCTTCGGCCTTCGTAAATGCATCAACTAGTTTCTCATAATTTTCACCAGTATCTGCTGGATCTTTTTTGCTATCATCAGCAAATGCCGTTATAGGAACAACCATATTAAGTATTAGTGACAATAAAAGTGTCACTACTAATAGAAATGCTTTATTCTTTTGGGATTTTCCAATCATATATTCGTTATCCTCTTTTCATCCTAAAACGTATCGTTAACTCCAAATCGTTAGCTACCACCTGTCTAATACTAATCGTTTTGTAATCTTGTAAAACAAGCATGATTAGCAATTATAATGACTTACCAAGTATTCATATACATTTCCATACTCATTTCCATACTCATTTCCACCTCTTTTTCTCATCAATAACTAACAATATTAAAATCATATTATACTTTGCCAGAAAATACAAAAAATATCCCCATAAATTTTTTAACCACAAAAAAAGCACTGAGCTATCAGTGCCTAAACTTTTATTTTTGATTGGATTTTCTTCAGTCAGTGACAACAGATACACAAAAGGACATTAGACCATATTAAACGTTATTAGACGTTATTAGATGTTTTTTAAGACGATATTAGTCTACAACAGGATATCTGAGAACGGAACGAATTTGATGATAGTTTCTGAATCAACATAGTTCAAGGCCTCGCTATACGCCGGATGAACAAAGCCTATCGTATTTGAAGTGGCTGAAAATGGTAAATCTTCCTTGGCGATTTGGATCTCACCACTATATCGGCCGCTCAACGTGTTTTCTTGGGTGATTGTTCCTTTTTGACGCGACTGAGTGGTTTTAATTGGCAATTCCTTGATTCTATCGCTTTCTAGACGGATCACCTTTGCAGACAAATCTTTTCTGACAGGGATCATCTTTTTTTCATCTTCAGTAGGTTCTAGCATGGAGACTGGCAAGGTCATAATATGGGTTTCAAAAAAATCATTGAGGTAGCGAATAGAACTGTCGAGTGCCATGGTATCTCCAACGATGATATCTTTGATCCCAAAGCGTTTATAAAGTTCTAACCCAGCAATGTAAGTGTTTTTACCACGCTGACTTTCAAGTGTCGGTAATCCTTCATATAGCGGGAATCGTTTTAATCGGTCTCCTGGCACAAAGGTGTAAATAGGGAGACCATATGCCTTAAATTTCTCGTTGATTTCACAATAATAATCGTCCGATAGCCCCGTTTCTTTTTTTGGATAAAAGTTATGACAAACATTTAAACGACTAGGGTCGATTCCTTGTGCCACGCAATCCTCTAAGTATTGCTTAGAGATAACACTTGCATTCAAAAAAATCTCAAAGTCATCTAGTAAAGACTTCACGAGCATCAGATTATCAAAACCAAAATCTAGCCGTAAGGCCGTAAAACCCATTTTCTTTAAACGCTTAAAATCATTAGGTTTAAGTCCTAATTTCTGAAATGTAACTGGCGAGACATCCGTCACAATCTTCAACTTATTGTTGGACTGATAAGCAAGAAGCTTTTTGACACTATGATCTAAGTCCACCAATTCTTCTTCGGGAATGTGCAATGATGTAAAAATAACAGTGACGCCATGAGCAATGGCCTGATCGAGATAGTCATTATCAAGGGTGGAAAAATAAACAGAAATACCTAACATATGTCTCCTCCTGAATAGCCGAGATCGGATTTATATCAAAAACTACTTACATATTTGTATCAAAAACTGCTTACATAAAATTATATCACAACAGTTTTTCTCCAAACAAAAAAGAGGACCTAGTCCCCTTTCTGTTCACTAATTTTTTACTTTTCATCCTCATAAATTTTGCGGTAAACATCCACAACTTCTTTAGCAAGGTCATTGAATGCTATGCTTGTCATGAGGTGATCTTGACCATGTACCATCAACAAAGAAATGTCGATTTTTTCGCCACCTGCTTCAGCTGTCAACAAACCAGTTTGCGAATGGTGCGCCTTGACTAAGAACTCATTTGCTGATGCTAACTTTTCATCAGCGACTTTAAAGTCACCTTTTTTGGCAGCTTGGATAGCTTCCATAGCATCACTCTTTGCGTTTCCGGCATTGATAATGAGTCCCATGATAGTTTCTAAGTTATTTTCGTCCACTAAAAAGCACACCCCTTAACTATTTATCCCACTTATCCTTAATCTTTTACTTAATCAATTCTAAGGCTCTTTTCAACACTTTTTCACCATTCATCATGCCATAATCAGACATATTGATGACTTCAACTGGAATATCTTTTCCGGCCACTTTTTGTTTGAATTGACCTTCCATGAACCGAACTTGAGGTCCCAGTAATAAAACGTCGACTGGATTGCTATCATCTTGGATTTTTGCATCAGCTTCAGAAGCAGAAACAGCAAAAATATTAGCTTCAACCCCATCAGCAGCGGCAGCTTTTTGCATTTTCGAAACTAATAAACTAGTGCTCATACCTGCAGAGCAGACTAACATAATGGTTTTTGACACCATGTACACCTCCCTTCGGACAAACATCTACTAGGATATATCTTAAGACATTAAACAGCAAACGCTTATGCTAAGCACATAAGGTTGCTAAAAATATTTGACTAGCGTCTAAGTCAATAGTGCTTTTAAGTGATATAACCATTCTAATATAGTTATTATACTACAGTTTTCTCTAAATTAAAATAAAGCGCAACCACATGTCTATACATTTTGAAATAAATCCTTATTTCTTAGTATGACACTATAATCACGCTTAAATGAAGCTCATAAATTTAGAGTGTAATGGGTTGTGCTTGGATCTTACTTTTGTGTATATAAGACTTCAAAGAGAGCTGAAGCTAACTCACGATCATCAAGTCGATTGAAGACATTAAACAGTTTGTCTCTATCATCTGTGTGTGAGATTCTGTCCCACAAGTAGTCTTTCAATTGATTCTCAATATTGGCTCTCTTGAGAATCTCTTGATAAGTCCCTAGCCCATCCGTAACCTTAACGGCCTGAAAGTCTACTAGATCAGCATTAAAACTGAAAGCAGATGGGACGAGAGTTACTTCTGTCACCTTATGCTCTGAATCATAGGTGATTTCGGCTATTTTGGAGTCGTTATCATCCGAATTGGTCACTTTAACAGCTGTTGAACTCATGAACTTAAGCACATGATTTCTCTTTGCTGGTAAGATTTCTGTAGCACCTTCAGTAATCAATTCAAGTTGCCCACGTTCTTCATCTATAGATAGACTTGTCTCGACGCGTTGTCCATCCTTATCTTCCACAAGTTTAAATTGATTGCTTTCTCCTGGATAGATTCGCCATTCAATCGTTTCTGGCAGTTCGGTAGTCTTTGTAGCTACAGGGTCAGCATCTAGTGGAATAATTGCGCCACTTTTAGCAAATACTGGCATTTTTTCGATTGGTCGATAAATCGCTAATTGTGTTCCTCCTACGTAGTGATCTGAGCTAAAGAAATCATACCAATCCCCTTCAGGTAACCAAAGATTGGCTTTGGAAAGTTCTAAAGTCTTATTAGATGGCTTTGTGATTGGCAATACTAAAAGTTGATCTCCAAACAAGTATTCATTTGGCACATGGTAAGCTGCTTCGTCTTCAGGATAATCATAATACATTGGTTTGATTAATGGGATGCCCTGCTCGTGTAGTGAAACGTTTTTAGAGTACAAGTACGGCAAAAAGGCATGGCGTAGTCGTAAGAAATCTTCCATAATGTTCTCAACCACAAAATTATATTCCCAAGGTTCTTTGCTAGTGAAGGCACTTGAAGAACTATGGAGACGATTGATAGGGCTAAACACACCAAATTGTAGCCAACGCAATGACAGTTCTTCATCCTTATACCCTAACATGTGACCACCAATATCGTGACTCCACCATGCATATCCCACATTAGAAGCTGTTGCTGTCATGTAAGGTTGAAAATCAAGAGACTTCCAACTAATGATAGCATCTCCCGAAAATCCAATTGGGTAACGGTGACTACCAGGGCCAGCATAACGGGATAGAATAATACCTAAAGGATCCTTCTTTCGAATATCTTCAAAATGAAAATGATTTAACTGCCATAGGGGATCTAGTCCGGCTTTTGAACTAGTTGTGCCTTGCTGCCAATCTATCCACCAAAAGTCTGTGCCTTCTTTTTCTAGAGGACGATGAACTTCTTCAAAGTAGACCTCTCTAAAACTTGTATCTGTAAAATCAAAGATTGCAGGTTCTTCTGCTGTAACATCTAAGCCTAAACGTTCTGCCACACGTGGGTAGCATTCTTCAAATGCTCTTATCCCATCAGCTGGGTGAACGTTAAGCGTCACCGCTAACCCTCTATCATGGAGAGCTTTCAAAAATCTTTCAGGGTCAGGAAAGAGTGTTTTATTCCACGTATAGCCTGTCCAACCACTCCCAAACCGTGAAGGAACTTCAGTTAAATGCCAATCCATATCAATCACACTAACCGATAAAGGCACCTTTTTAGCGTGAAATTTATCCATCAAGGCTAAGTAACCCTCTTCATCGTATTTCCAATAGCGACTCCACCAGTTTCCAAGCGCATATCGCGGTAATAGTGGCGTTTCACCAGTCAATTTGAAAAAGTCTTTCAATGCATCCAAATAACTTCTACCATAAGCAAACAAATAAATATCTGTACCCTGACTAGACCTTGGGAGCGGTTCACCGTCGTCACTCAATAAGAAAGAATTAGAATCATCTAACGTAGCATAGCCAGATTTTCCTAATATTCCATTATCGAGTTTTGCGTCGCCATCTACCCCGTCTAATGTCCTCAAGGTTCCTAAAAGATTTTCCCCGACATGACCATAGTACCAACGATTGCTAAAAACCGAAAAACTATACTTGACATCCGCAAATAATGTATGCTCCGTAAATTTTTCGCCTTTTTTGTAGTAAAGATGAACCGCCTCCGTGATGATTTCCAAGTCACTATCTGTTTCGTTAACTTTAAAATCAGCCTCTCCAAAATTACGATTGACAACCACTTGAGTCGGAGCATCTAAAAAATCGCCTTGCTCGTTGTACTCCATTCTGATCATTCGATCTGTTAAGATTGTAAATCTATATTTTTCCCCGATAACTTGATTATTCTTAGCTTCTATCATTACTGTGACATTCCTTTCTTTTGTTTAACGTGCCAATATTATAGAGCATTCAATTAGTTAGTTAAACGTTTACTCATTACACAGTTAGTGACCTTAAATGGTCACTAACTACCCGTATTACTCTTGTGTTTCTACTTGCAATTCTGCTTGTGATTCTGATTCAACTATACGATCATCATCTCGATCACTTCTAATGATATCATATTGGGATTGATAAAGATGGTAATAATTGCCTTTTTGCGCCATCAATTCGTCATGTGACCCTCTTTCAACAATCCGACCATCATTGATGTAAAAAATCTCAGAACTATTTTTGATAGTTGATAAACGATGGGCAATGATGAACGATGTCCTCCCCTTCAGTAACCGTTTTAATCCAACTTGTAATAGCTCTTCCGTTTTCGTATCAATACTTGATGTTGCTTCATCTAGTATGAGTATTTTCGGATCAGCTAACAATGCCCGCGCAAATGAGATTAATTGTCGTTGACCAGCAGAAAGGGTGCTTCCTCTCTCTTCTACCACTGTATCATAACCATCTTTTAATGATACGATAAACTCATGAGCTCGTACGGCCCTACTTGCTGCAAAGATTTCTTCTCTTGTCGCATCTAATTTACCATATCGAATATTATCGATGATTGTTCCAGAGAAGATAAACGTATCTTGGAGCATCACCCCCATCTGAGATCGCAAGGATTTCAGTGTTACGGATCGTACATCATGTCCATCGATTTTGACTGACCCTTCACTGACGTCATAAAAGCGACTTAGTAAGTTGATAATCGTCGTCTTCCCAGCACCAGTGGGCCCAACTAATGCTACAGATTCCCCAGGAGATATCTCAAAATTAATATCGGTCAGGACGTTCTTACCTTCTTCATAACGAAAATCGGCATGATCAAATTTGACATCACCAGTAATTGATGGTAATAGTGTCGCAGCTGGGGCATCCTGAATATCTGGCACTTCATCCATGGTTTCAAAGATACGTTCCAAATAAGCCGTTGCAGTAATAAGTGAATTATA
The DNA here is from genome assembly GCF_000421665.1 of Bavariicoccus seileri WCC 4188. Lineage (GTDB taxonomy): Bacteria > Bacillota > Bacilli > Lactobacillales > Aerococcaceae > Bavariicoccus > Bavariicoccus seileri. The sequence continues at coordinate 44,206 of NZ_ATXL01000001.1, forward strand.
GAAATTGCCGATATTGATGACTGGATTCCAAAAGTTCCCGATGTAACCGATAAAAGCAATCAATGTTCCTGTTGAAACAGAAACGCCTATTTGTCTGATACCGATAAAATATATCAAACAAGTTGTCAATACGGCGATATTTTGAACCCCTGGCCACAAGAGAAATTGGATTTTGACAGCGTGCATCCATGAACTTTTATACTCGTTACTGACTTCATTGAAGATATGATAGTTTTCACGTTCCCGAGCAAATGACTGCGTAATTTTTATGCCTGCAATACTCTCATGGATATAGGCATTCAAATTTGATTGTTTATTGCTTAATTGTTGAAAGGCTTTTCGTTGTTTCGTTTTGATCACTAACACAATCACCAATAATAATGGTAGTAATATCAAACTATACAAGGTCAGTTTCACATCAATCACTAACATGAAAACCAATGTAACAATCACTGATATGACATCAGACATTAAGTTAATCAAGCCATTACTCAAAAGGTCGCTCAGTGTATTAATATAGTTGACCACTCTAATCAAAATCTTGCCATGTGGTCGACTATCAAAATAAGTAAATGGCAAGCGTTGTAAATGCTCGAAAATAGCAAAACGCATGTCTTTCAAGACATCCTGGCCAATTCTCGTTATTGCCATGATTCGATAATGCATACACCATCCGGCCACCGCTAACGACACAATAAAGACAGCGGAAATGGTCATTAGGAGCGTGATATTTTCTTGAGGAATAACTGAATCGATCGTAACTTTCATCAAATATGGACCGAGCATTGCAGCGATATTAGCAATAACGATCACACCTAATACAACACCAATTTCTTTCTTGTAGGGAACAATATAAGAAGCAAGTCGCTTATAATACGACCAATTAAACTCCTGTTCTAGTTCTTCATCCTGATTGAAGGTATTTCTGGCCATTTAGTCGTCACCCCCTACTGTTAAGCCAAGTTGTTTATGGTAAATGTTATAATACTCCCCTTTTTGTGCCATCAAACTTTCATGATTACCACGTTCCGTAATGCGTCCATGTGACATCAATAGAATCAAATCCGCTTCTCGAACAGATGAGATCCGATGAGCGATGATGAATGTCGTTTTCTTTTCCGTCAGCTTTACAAGTTCTTGTTGGATCTTGGTTTCTGTTTCCATATCAACAGCAGAAGTCGTATCATCCAAAATCAAAATAGTCGGATCTTTGGCTAACGCTCGTACTAACGAAATACGTTGCTTTTGCCCCCCAGACAATCCAACACCTCTTTCACCAACGATAGTGTCATAGCCCTCAGGCATCCGAGAGATAAATGTATCAGCATCCGCTATTTAGGAGACATGATGGATAAAGTTCTGATCAGCATAGGGATTCCCAAAGGATATATTGTCCCGAATCGTATCTGAGAACAAGAAGACATCTTGCATCACGACAGAGATATTCTCGCGCAGTTTTCTAACTGGATAATCTTTCGCATTCTTGCCATCGATTAATACTTCACCGGAAGTAGGATCGTAAAAACGACCAATCAAATTCGTTAAGGTTGTTTTCCCTGAACCGGTCTCTCCCAGTATCCCGATTGTTTGTCCTGGTTTCGCAGCAAAAGTTATATCTGTTAGGATTTCGGTATCGGGATCATCTGAAAAATGAAAACCAACATGATTGAACGCTACGTCACCCTTGATTTGGTATTCTTGATCTTCATTATTTAAATCAATACTAGGTGTCGTCTCAAGCATTTGTCTAATTTTAATACAGGCAGCAGAAAATCGTTGGACATCATTGATCAACCAGCCACTCATCCTTAATGGATAATTCAATAACCAGACAAAGCTATTGAAAGCAATTAAGTCACCGAGAGTTATGTTGTCATTAATCACCAAAAGTCCACCGACCAATAGACAAATCAAGGTCAGACTTCCAGCGAGTGACTCAAGCCATGGCAGGTAAGTGCTAGAGACTTCTGCTGATGCCATGTTCTTTTCTTTATAATCGTCGTTAAAGCGGTTAAACTTTTCAATCTCATAATCTTCTCGTGTGAATGCTTTGACGACTCGGTTTCCACTAATATTTTCTTCCACCATCGAGTTTAAGCGAGAAAAACTCTCTCTGATTTGAAAGAAAACCGGATGAGCTTTACGAGACATTTTTTGAGTCAATACAAATATTGCTGGAGCCACCAAGAGCATAGCTATCGTCAAAGGGACACTAATCGTTGCCATTGCGATAACTGCCGTTAGAAAATAGAGAATACACTCTACAATGTTATAAACAACCCACGATACAAAATGACGAATAGCATCTGTATCCCCGGTCATGCGCGCCATAATATCGCCGACCCTTGTATGGTTGAAGTAGTCAAAATCCAGTTCTTGTAATTTTTTATACATATCTTGTCTCAACACAAATAGTGACCTTTGACCAACACTCTCAAACATAATCTGGTAACTATATCGGACAATCGTACGAATCACTGTTGTAGCGATCATAATGACAATATACGGGATTAATAATTGAATCTTACCACCATCAATAACATCATCAATAATACGACCAGATAATAGCGGATTAACGATTTGAATGAATGCTCCAATAAGAACCAAGATTGCTCCAAAAAACACCATGACTCGGTATTTCCGTGAATAACCCCAGATCCACTTAAAATTGTTCACTAATAACACCCCCTTCACTTTTTATATGATACCCTTTTCATTTCGAAAAAGAATGGATAATCTCACAATCTAGATGTTATTATTTGCACTTTAGCTTCCAATCTTAAAATTAAAAGCCATTTTTCATATGTTTACAGTATCTAGCAGTACAATGGTATAATCAAGGTAATGGAATGCAACATCTTTATTACCTCTTATAGAAAGGTTCAACCCGTATGTCACAGATATCCCCAGAATCATTTGACCCCAAAATTCGCTATGCCTTTGATGTTTGGAATGGCGAGGATAATTTTTCTGCCAAACACAGTCACGATTTCTTCGAAGCGTCCTTTATATTAGAAGGACAAGTGGAATACTTCGTCGATCGTCGTTGGAGAAGTGTCAACGCAGGGACTATCCTCATTTTTAATCCATCTAATGAGCATGCTGAAAAACAATTGAAGGGTAGCTATTCCCATCAATTACATATTGGGATAGACAACTTTCAACTTGAAAACTTACCGCCCAACACATTTCCAAACAAAGAAGCAGTCTTACCAATTAATGATACCCAACTAGCTTTGTTTGATAAGGCATGGCAGTTAATCAAAGAGTTTAATGAGCAAAAGGACTATTACCAAGTTATTGGGAAATCGTTAGCTGTTGAAATTATGATGCTATTACTAAGATCATTGTCAGTTGCGAAAAAGCAGCCACCTCTTAGCCGTGAAGTGGTTCCCAATGAACGATTGAGTCAACTTGTCACGGTGACACAAAGTTATATTGAAAACAACTATGCCAACGACATTTCGTTAAACCAATTAGCCGATGTCTACTACGTTAGCCCGACCTACTTATCAAAAGCGTTTAAAGATATCATTGGCGTCTCCCCCATCACCTATTTGATCCAGTTTCGTTTAAAAAAAGCTTATGACCTTCTAAAACGGAGCGACTACACTGTCAAAGAAATTGCACATCTCGTTGGATATCAAGATGCCTATCATTTTAGTAAACAATTCAAGAAAGCATTTGATCACTCCCCAACAGAAGTTAGAAAAGAAGCAAGAACAACTAAAACCGAAGCCTCTCCAACAGACTAAATTCTGGTGAGTAAGTTGTTTTACATTAAGACGAGTCTATGAAAGAATGAATTTAGAAACACATTACTAGCTTCAACAGATTCAAATGACTCATTTAGAAAAAAACGGAAGGAGATTTATACATGGATTTAGGTTTAAAAGGGAAAAATGTCCTCGTATTAGCATCTAGCCAGGGACTTGGAAAAGCCTCAGCTATTGAGTTCGTCAAAGAAGGTGCTAATGTGGTCATTAGCAGTCGAAACGAGCACAAATTAGAAGGTGTTAAAACTGAAGTCGAAGCTCTAGACCTTGATGGGACAATTCACTACTTTCCGACTGATGTGACAAAGGCAGAAGAAATTTCGAACTTGGTCGAGTATACTGTTAAAACATTAGGCGGTATCGATGTGCTAGTTAATAATGCCGGAGGACCACCAAGTGGGACCTTTACTGATTTTACAGATGACGATTGGGAAAATGCCTTTCATCTAAATCTCCTAAGTTACATTAGAACAGTTCGCACAGCATTACCCTATCTCAAAAAACAAGGTGGACACATCATCAATATTGCTTCCTCTTCTATTAAAGAACCTATTGATGGTTTAATCCTATCCAACACCTTCCGCTTAGGCATAGTTGGCTTAAGTAAATCATTAGCCAACGAACTTGGACCATTCAATATTTTAGTCAACACCGTAGCTCCAGGTCGCATTTTAACGGACAGAGTTGATTTCTTAGACAGTGCCAAAGCTGAGAAAACAGGACAAACCATTGAAGAAATCAGAAAACAAGCTGAACAACAAATTCCTTTACGCCGCCTTGGTGATCCTGAAGAATTTGCCAAAGCTGTCGTATTCTTGTCCTCGAGTGCCAATTCCTATATAACCGGCTCAAGCATCCTCGTCGACGGCGGAAAAGTCAGAGCCATTTAACATTTTGAGCTTTCGCAGTGAGATATTTTATTCATATTAAGCTATTTTGTTCGTATTAAGATATTTTGTGAGCTACTTATTATAGCCTTATAGATTTTTTTAGACCTTTTTAGATCTTTTTAGAACTCTTTAGATCTCTTTAGATCTCATTACATTTTTTGAGCTCATTAGAACTTTTATAACAATCTAATGACACTATTCTAACAATACTATTCTAATGACACGTTCTAAGTGATAATGACAAAGAATTTGCACTTTACTATACATTATATGGAGGTTTTATTGATGGATTATCTTACACTTGTTACTGGAAACAAAATCCCAGTTATTGGCAGTGGTACTAATACATTTGGAAAAGAAAATCGTGATTACAATGGCAACATCAATGGTGATACAACAGAACTAGAATGGGCTATTGAAAATGGCTACCGTCATTTTGATACAGCTATCTCCTACCGCAACGAATCAGTTGTTGGAAAAGCGATTGCGCAAAGTGGCATCCCACGTGAAAAGTTCTTTATTACTTCAAAAATTCCTGGTTCCGAACCTTACAATTCTAATGAAGAAGAAGTTAAAAAAGCGGTCAATGACAGTTTAGAAGCTCTGCAAACAGACTATATTGATCTTTACCTCATCCATCATCCATGGGACGATCTTGATGGCATCGTGGCCGTTTGGAAGACCCTGGAAAAATTTGTGGACGAAAAAACATTAAAGGCTATCGGGGTCTCAAACTTCAAAACAAAAGAATTAGACTACCTGATAGAGCACGCTACTATTAAACCAGCAGTCAACCAAGTCGAATCACACCCTGGACATTGGAACGACGAAGCCATCCAATATGCTGTAATCCACAACATCGTTCCCGAAGCATGGGGTCCATTAACTAGGGTAAGTGATGAAGCGAAAAAAGTTTTAACAGAAATCGGTGAACCTTACCATAAAACATGGGCACAAGTTATCTTGAGATATCAAATCGAACGAAATGTTGTTGTGATTCCTAAATCACATAGCCGCGTGAGACAAGCTCAAAACTTGGATATCTTTGACTTCGAGTTGAATCCAGAAGATAGGCTCAAAATAGCTGAACTATAACATCAATTGCTTTTGTATAAAACTAATTAATATAACCCAAGTTTATATAATAAGTTTATGTAGTAAGTTTATACAGTAAGCTTATATAAATAATATTGCTGTAAACAGAAGAAGGTGTGGCAAAATGCCACACCTTCTTTTCGTATAGTCTACTTATGGCTCGAAACTCAACGCTCGAAATACAACCTCTTTTGAAACGGTGTATCTCAAGCAACTTTTTCGGTAATAACTCAGACCATCTCGAAAATTAAACCTCTCATTTTCGGATGGTCTTCCTTATTACTCAAAGTTGAACGCTTGATTTACAACCTCTTTTGAAACGGTGTATTTCTTGCAGTTTCTTGTCCATAAGTCCATCTAGCTTGAAAATTACAAATTTTCTGCTAGCTCGCCTTATGGCTCGAAACTCAACGCTCGAAATACAACCTCTTTACTTTATAGCTCCTTCTGCTATTCCTTGGACGATGTACTGTTGTAAGAAGATGTACAGTAGGATGATTGGAACTATTGCGAGTAGTAGTCCGGTCAACGCTAATTCCCACTGTGTCGTATATTGTCCGAAGAAATAGTATATTTCAAGTGGCAAGGTAAACATCCCATCTTTATTCACTACTAGTGATGGTAGAAGATAGTCATTCCATATTTTCATACCATTCAGGATGATTACTGTCACTGTTGTAGATCGTAACGTAGGCAATATAACTTTGAAGAAGGTTTTAAAATAACTGGCGCCATCGATATATGCAGCTTCATCTAAGGAGATCGAGACACCTCTCAACGAACCATAGTATAAGAAAATCGACATACTAACTGAAAATCCGATATTCATAATGATCAATCCTGTACGATTCAACATACCGACGGAACCAAACATTCCTACTAGAGGAATCATGACGGATTGGAATGGAATCAACATGGTTGATCCACACACGAAATAGAGAATTTTACTTAACTTACTATCGTTTCGTGATAAAGCATAAGCAGCCATCGCACTGAATAAGATGATTAAGACCACACTGATTACCGTAATGATCAGGGAGTTTAGAAAACTTCCCCAATAATTCATTTGTCTAAAAGCAGTCGGATAGTTCACAAATGTCGGATTTTTTGGCAGGTTAATCACATTAGTCAAAATTTCCGAACGACTTTTGAAACTATTGATAAAAATCAATAAAAATGGATACAACCAAACCAACGATACAGCTATTCCAATTATAGCAACTAAGATAAAGTGGAGATTTCTTTTCGTTTTCATACGTCCACCTCACGTTTTTGCGTAAACTTCATTTGAATACCAGTCAAAATAGCTACGATCAAGAAGAAAACAATCCCCTTAGCCTGTGCATACCCTTGGCTATATTGCTCAAATGCTGTATTGAAAATATTCATCGCCAACATTTCCGTCGATCCAAATGGTCCACCATTGGTTAACGTCAGATTCAAATCATACACTTTGAACGCATTAGCCAAAGTAATAAATAAACTGATCGTGAAGGCTGGCGCCACTAATGGGAATTTTACTCTCCAAAAGGTCTGCCATGCCCCTGCTCCATCAATTTTTGCTGCCTCTAAAACATCATTTGAAATATCGTTTAGAAAAGCAACATAGATAATCATCACATACCCACTCATTTGCCAGAGAAATACGATGACTAGTGCCCAAAAACCAGTCGCCTCATTGGCTAACCAGCCATTAAAGAACTCCCAGCCCGTTACTTGTGAGATAGCACTGAAAGCTTGGATAAAGACAAATTGCCAAATAAATCCAAGAATAATACCACCAATCAAGTTAGGGACAAAGAAGGCAGTTCTAAAGAAGTTAGTCAGTGCATTTGATCGCGCCGTCACTAATAAGCCTAGACTCAAACCAATCACATTCACTAAGACAATTGATACCAGAGAAAAGCGCACTGTAAACCACAAGCTCTCTAGAAAGTTACGATCCTCTAGTAGTTGTAAGTAGTTGTCGATGCCGACCCATGCCATTTTAAACCCATCAAAATTCGTAAACGAGGTGAATATCCCGTATGCGAATGGGATAATAACAACGAGTAACAAAGCCAATAAACTCGGCAGCAAAAACAGCCAATAATTTAAACCTTTCTGTTGATTTTTCATAACCTAAACACCCTTTCGCTTGTTCTAGACAAACTATTGATATGGTTAAACAACCGAATCACCATAATACTAGATCAACCATTAATCTGATGGGTGATCGTTTTGTACCTGTCTCAGTGACTCAAAATCAATCTTGGTATTTTTTTCAAATTCTTCCCATGAGATACGATTTGACAAGTACTTTTGGAATTCAGGATGTAAGGACGATTTTAAATAGCCGTATGGCGCTTGCTTGTAAGTCATATCGTTATTTTTCTCATCCATCAAAGCCTCATAGAGTACTTGAGAAGGTTCATCCTGGATACGGTTAGCATCAAAATCTTTAGTTGGGGGCACAAAATTGAATTTGTTGACAAGGTGATCTAATCCTGTTTCACTATCAAATAAGAATGACAAGAACGCTTCTGAAGCTTCAATAACTTTCTGATCTGAATTTTTATTGATTGTAAAGTACCACGGTGCCCCAGCAACGAACTTAGCTTCATCATCAGTATCACCAAATACTGGTAAAATACCAAGCTTGTCCTTGACGAATTCCGGATCAAGACCATTCAATGTCGGAACTATCCAGTTCCCTTGGTGAATCATTGCAACCCTATCATTGACAAATAACGTTTCAACAGACTGACTATAATCAAGTGTAATCAATGGTTGAACATTATATTTGTTGATGAGATCAGCATACATTTTCATACGTTCGCCGTTCTTCCAATCAATCGTTTTAGCTTCAAAAGCATCGATGATATTGTTGTTAAATTCACTTGCTGTAAAGTTTCCCGAAAAGTGGTTGGTGATATTCTCATCTGCCCCACTAAAGCCAAATACAGCATCCAAACCAAGCTCTTCTTTCTGTTGGTCCAAAGATTCAACGGCTGCCACAAAATCCTGATAAGTCTCAATACCTTCTGGATCGATACCTGCTTTTGAGAAAATACTTTTATTGTACATAAATCCAAATCCCTCGATACTCATAGGAATTCCTAATAATCGACCATCGACCGTTGCTCCTTCAAGCAACTTAGGAATCATGACATCTTTAACACTAGAATCAGTCATGTCATACAAATACTCAGAATAATGGTTGATATCTGGCAAATTACCCAACATCATCATGTCAGGCTCATCCCCTGAAATAAATTTTGCTTGTAAAGCCGCAGCACCATTCCCATTACCTACCGTTGTCACATTGATTCTGACATCCCCATACTCTTTTGAAAATGCATTTGCAACATCCTTTAATTGTTGTGTGATCTCTGGCTTTTGATTAAATAACTCAATCGTTACCTCATCATCTTGTGACTGACACCCCACTAGTAACAATGTGGCCAAAAAAATAAGCATTGTGAAGTATAGACCTTTTCCTTTGGTCTCGATCATTTCTACCACTTCCCTTAGATATAGTCGTCCATCGAGTCTTTCTGATTAACCTGTTACAACACTTACCATCTGTTGATAGTAGTTCTTTTTTAAATGCTTACTGATGACCCCACCGAAGTAATCAAGTCAATTGACTAAATTTAGTGATGTTGCTGGTGATACTCAAATAAATTAAGAGATGTTACATTATAAAGATATTGACTCCTCCTAGTTCGTAATTAACTTATATATTATGTTTAATTGTCGATTCAAAATTCAAATGAGTCATTAAGATTTACTCATTTGACTTTATTTTTATCATCAACAATTAATATAATAATGTGTTATTGATTTATTTATACCACAAACACGACTGAGATTGCTATCAACATGACTTTTTAGACCCATTTGAGCAGATTATTCTTAAGTTATGATGAGTTAGTCCTAAATTAACAACATCTGCTATTTTGGTATTATTTCATAACAAATTTACATTTATAGTATATTTATATCAGAATAATAATAACAATCATACTAATAAAGTTAGTTATACTATTTGCTGTTTGCTTTTTACGATTTAGAATTTACCATTTACAATTTTTAGATTGTATAAAAAAGATCCAGGGGTTATAACCCCTGGATCTTTCCATTGCTTTTATACTGATACCTTCATTATATAACTGTCATTTTTATCTTATACTGCTATTTTCATTCTAACTCAAACAGTAAAAGTTGAATTTCTAGTTAAAATTAGGTTAAATCTGATTAAATCTGGTTAAATCATAATGTTATATACTAGGACTGCTAATAAGCTTCCTAATGTAGGGCCAACGACTGGCACCCAAGCATAAGCCCAGTCAGAGTCACCTTTGTTTGCGATTGGTAAGATTGCATGCGCAATTCTTGGACCTAAGTCACGAGCTTGGTTAATCGCATATCCAGTTGGTCCACCAAGAGACACACCGATAGCTAAAATCAAACCGCCGACCGCAAAGACGTTGACACCATCTGCAAAAGCATTTTGAGAGAATGCCAGTAAGGCCAAAACTAATACAAATGTTCCAATGGTTTCCGTTAATACATTAGCAGGATAATTACGAATCGATGGTCCTGTCGCAAATGTACCAAGGATAGCTCCTCTGTCTTCTGTTTCAGCCCAATGAGGTAGATAAGCTAACCAGACAAGAGCTGCTCCTACGATTGCACCAAGCATTTGAGCTAGGATAAATGGAACAACTAAATGCCATGGTGTAGAACCTGTTAAGGCCATTGCCAGTGTAACTGCTGGATTCAAATGACCAGGTCCTAAGAAACCTGAAATGTATACCCCCATCATAACTGCAAGAGCCCAACCAAATGCAATAACAATCCACCCTGAGTTTTGTGCTTTACTCTTATTTAGGTTTACTGCGGCACATACACCGTCCCCAAGTAAAACCAAAATCAACGTCCCAATAAATTCACCAAATATCTGTGCTGTATCTCCAGACATAGCCATCATCCCTTCTTAAGATCTTTTAGATCTGATTCGTCTATAATATGTTGCAATTGAGCAGTTTGTTTCACTTTCTCATCATCAGACCATCCCAGGTATTCTACGATCGCATTGATGACTGGTGCTACGAGTTCGTCTAAACTATCACGTTCAAACAATAAATGATTGGTTCTTCTCACTAAGTAGTCTGCAGGAGTCAACACCATCTCCTCTTCTAATCCATATTTCAAGCGAGCAGATTCTGCGAGGCTCAAGCCGTCAAAAGCATCCATGTTTTTAGCGATATCAAATACTTTTACAGCATTAGTCCCATAAAAATCAGCGATGTAACGAGCTTCTTCTTCACTAAGGCCTGCTTCTACCCCTAACTGAGTCAACTCTTCCACTTTTTCTTCAACTTTTGTCGGGTCGAAATCTCCGCCAGAAATTGGATAATGTTTAGAATCGATTGGCGTGATTTCCATACCATACTCTTCTTTTAGGAGTTGAACGATGAGTTGGATAGCACCTGTTGCCATCTTACGATAGTCTGTAATCTTTCCACCGGCTAAAGTAATCAGCCCATCTTCTTCACGTTCTAAAGAGCTCCCACGAGAAACAGCTGATGGCGAAAGTTCTTTTTCTTCTAAACTACTTTCAAGGTTGTTCAAGACATGCTCGACTTGATTACGGTCAGCTTGTTTTTCTTTAAATTTCGTGACAACATCGATCACATCCTCAAAGCTCTTGTCAGAGATTGTCCCATTGTCACCACCATTATAATCAGATCCAGAGTTTCCACTTATCAATGGTCTTAACCCTGCCCAACTAGATTCCACATCATCAATCGTAATGTTAGCTGTTGGGAAGCGGTGGTTAATCACGTCTAGGAGGTAATCCACATCATCTTGCGTAATGGTTGGATCATTATAATCGCCTTGATAATCCGTATCAGTCGTTCCAAAATAGGTTTTCTCTTCACGTGGGATTGCAAAGACCATACGACCATCATGCTTTCCTGTATCAAAATAGGTTGGTTGTGGCACTGGCAATTTCTTCGCATCTACCACCAAATGGATGCCTTTAGTAGGTCTCATAAAAGGTGCTACTGCTCTTGTGAAGTTCAGTTCTCTGACACGGTCAGCCCACGGACCACTCGTGTTGATGACGAGTTTAGCTTTAATTTCAAAGATTTCCTTCGTAATCTCGTCCCGGACTTTGACACCTACTATTTTCTGATCCTCATACACAAATCCTGTTGCTTTAACTTTACTCGCGGCTAAAGCGCCGTCTTCAACAGCTTTCTTGATGTTATCGATGACTAAACGGGCGTCGTTATTTCTAAAGTCAAGATAGACGCCAGCACCTTGTAAACCCTCAGTTTTGATGTATGGTTCTCTCTCAATGACTTGCTCTGGAGTCAGGGTGTAGTTTTCATACTTCGTTCCTTTGACACCAGCTAATTGGTCGTATAAATCCATGGCAATTTTGACAGAGAACATATCAAAAGTAGTTGCGCCTTCATCGTCATAGATTGGCAATAGCATAGGATCTGGTTTTGGAATATGCGGAGCAATGCCTTGGATAACAGCCCGTTCGGTCACAGTATCCGCTACTACTTCGACATCAAAATTTTTCAAATAACGGATACCACCATGGACAAGTTTTGTTGAACGCGATGAGGTTCCTTCTGAAAAATCTTGCATTTCGATCAAACCAGTTTTAATGCCAGAAGCAGCTGCTTGAACTGCTACACCTGCACCTGTGATCCCGCCTCCGATGATCAACAAGTCTAGGGTTTGTGATTTGAGTTCGTCTATAGTTTCTTTTCTACTTTTAATTGAAAATGTCAACTAAATCAGCTCCTCTTTCTTTAAATCTTGAATTCTTGTGTTGCTTTGACGGCACGTTTCCAGCCCTCATATAGTTTCGTACGATAATCGTCAGTCATTTCTGGTTCAAACATCTTACCAGCTTCGTAAAACTCTCTGATTTCGTCTGTATCTTTCCAATAACCTACTGCTAAACCGGCTAAGAACGCTGCACCGAGGGCAGTCGTTTCAAGGTTTTGTGCTCTTTGAATTGGTGTGTCTAGAATGTCTGATTGGAATTGCATCAAGTATTCATTATTGGCAGCTCCACCGTCGACTTTTAAAACTGGAATCTTCATACCAGTATCTTGTTGCATCGTATCAACGATATCTTTCACTTGGTAGGCCACAGCTTGGAGAGTAGCTTTGATAAAGGCGTCACGATCAGTTCCTCTAGTTAAACCAAATACCGCGCCACGCGCTTCTTGATCCCAATATGGAGCTCCTAACCCAACAAAAGCTGGTACAACGTATACTTCATCATCATTTTCTGAGCGCTTAGCAGCTTCTTCAGAGTCACTTGCTTTAACCAACATATGTAATCCATCACGCAACCATTGTATAGCAGAACCTGCTATGAAGATTGATCCTTCCAAAGCATAGTTGATCTTGCCATCGATACCATAAGCTATCGTTGTCAATAAGTTATTTTTAGATAACTCATACTTTTCACCGGTATTCATAACGATAAATGACCCTGTTCCATAGGTGTTTTTGACCATACCCTCTTCAAATGCCATTTGTCCAAACAGTGCTGCTTGTTGGTCTCCTGCCATACCAGCGATTGGCGCTTCACTACCAAAGAAATGGTAGCCTCTGGTTGTCCCATAGACTTCTGAATTCGAACGAACTTCCGGTAACATCACCCGTGGAATGTTCAATAGTTCTAGAATATCGTCATCCCAGTCTAGTGTATCGATATTAAATAACATCGTCCGACTAGCATTTGAGTAATCTGTAACATGAGCTTGGCCATCGGTTAATTTCCAAACTAACCAACTATCGATAGTCCCAAATAATAATTCGCCCTTTTCAGCACGCTCTTGAGCCCCTTCGACATGATCAAGGATCCACCTGATCTTGGTTGCTGAGAAATAAGCATCGATAATCAATCCCGTTTTCTTATGGATGAGATCCTTATGTCCGTCTTCTTTTAATTTGTTCGCAATACCAGCTGATTGACGAGATTGCCACACGATGGCATTGTAAATTGGAATCCCGGTTTTCTTATCCCAAACCACAGCTGTTTCCCGTTGGTTCGTGATCCCAATCCCAGCGATTTGATCCGGTTTAATCCCTGATTCAATGAATGCTCCAGCAATAACTGATTGGACCGAGTTCCAAATTTCATTTGCATTGTGTTCAACCCAACCGTCTTTTGGGAAATATTGAGTAAATTCCTTTTGAGAACTCCCAACATGGTGCCCCTTCTTATCAAAGATAATTGCACGGGAACTTGTTGTCCCTTGGTCAATTGCCATAATAAATTTTCCGTCTACCATTCCTAAATTCCTCCTCAAGTTTCTGTAAACGCTTCCTTACTACAGTACAATCATATCCTTATTTACCTCTAAACATCTTTCAAAATACAATTGTTTTCATTATTTTTTGACAGTTTTTGATGAAAACGTTGATATAATAACCTTTTAGTTGACTGAACGTTTCAAATTATAAATGATTTCTTTGATTTTTTTGATATCATAAGAAGAATTAAACTCAGAAACAGCATACACTCTTTCTGCTTTGACACTCCAATCATCGACATAACCTGTGGTGATCACCAGGTCAAATCGTCCTTTAGGAACGTACTCTTTGACGACTAAACCATTCATAGCCAGGAGCTCAGTTGTCACCAACTGACGAAAAGGCTCCCCCAAAATATCATCTCTGTCAAAATCCAAGCCGACAGTGATGATCTTTAAACTATGGAAATCAATCAAAGATAAGACGCTGCTATAACTTTTAAGGACATAGTCTTGTAAACCATCATGTTGATCTCGTTTTAAGTAGTAACGCGATAATGCCACCCGTAATAATTTGGTCGGTAATGTGCTCAGAGCTCTCCCCAAAAGATGTTCTAACTCCGCTTCAAGATGATGCACATCAACTTCAAAGATTCTTCCTTTGAAGAAATACAATTGATTATTGAGTTGAGACAGATTATAGTCAACCTGTTTTTCAAGTGATAAAGCAATCCGTCTTGGGCGATAGTGTAACAGAATCATCTCCCTAATGTAGACATCTAATGTAGCCGTAGGTAATTTTTTCTTTCTCAAAAGATCATAATGATAGTAGTATTCTTCATCGAAAATGAAAAATGAAATCAAAAAGATGTACAACATTTGACTCTCATAGATATTATCCTCAACAGAACTTCTACTAAAGTAGAGGGATACAATTTGGTCGACATCTTTAAATAAGGGATCATTCAAGAACACCGTAAACCGTTTTGATAGGTCTGTTTGCTCCAAGGTTTTGATGATGATTCTTTTTTGGGTTACATATAACCAACAGTGCAATTTCTGTATTGCAGACCGGCTAAAGCTTGTTTTGAGTTGTTTTTTAAGGGCATTTTCAAAAAGTTGATAAGAGGCAGAACTTTGTTCTAGAGCAGTGGCAGTCCTATTATGTCCATTTCTAACTTTCACAACCAATTGCAATTGGTAATAAAAATAACGGATTTGTAATTCCTCTCCTACCATTCGACCGTTCTTGATTTGAATCTGGAACTCCTTTAAAACTGAATTAATTTCTCTAATTTTACGAAAGACAGTCGATTCACTCAGCATCAATGTAGACACCAGCTGATTGATAGAGAATTCGCGATGGATTAATAAGTAATCTAAGATCTGGTATTTACTGCTTTCCTCTATAAATTGACCGACAATCGCACTCAAACCGATTTTCTCTGGCAAATCAAGACTTAACTGGTAACCATCATTTTTAACAAATGCTGTGTTAGAATCAGACTTAAAATGGCTACTTAAAAATTGACCCATCTCAACCACGTAGTTGTCATAAGCTTGTTTTGATAAGCCTACAGATTCTTGTAGAACGCTATGAGGAAGGGATCCACCCTCTAGCACTAATTGTTTCAGAATACTCACCATTAGTTGCTCTTTTTTATCTAATAATTGTTCAATTCTCATGGTCGTCTTGTCCTTTTATAGCCACCTTATTGGTTTGTACCAACAGATCAAATAGACTAATGGGATAATTGTAGTCACTTGTATAGGGCATCGTTTTAGAGGCTAAAGACTCGATTGTTCGCTGTGTTGCGATTGCCTCTGTTAAAATAGCTAACTCATAGTCAAACTTATCGTGACTAATGAGCTGAGCCCCTAATAAAACATGGGTAACTGAGTCATAAAAATAACGACAAGTCAGTTGCTCTGAACTTTTCACTCTTTTCGTTACAGATATGGTTGCAGTCTCGATGTCACTAGCATAAAAAATAGTTTCTGCTCCAGTTAAGCCAACACTCGCAATCTCATACCCAGCCATAATCGTTTTAACATCTCTGGCAGAGCCGACATCCTTAACCATTTCAGTCGATGGACTTAAACAATTGAGCGCAGCAACTTTAGCCGTTCGTACTGCGTTGTTTACTAAGGAAATATAATAAGGATAGTCTAGCGGTATAAAGTTGACACTGATGGCATCACCAATGGCAAATACATTTGGTAGACTAGTCCGTAGATGCTCATCCACCCATATGGTCTGATCTTCATTCAAGTGGACAAGCGACTCCCATTTTGCGTTATCTGGTCTCGTATTGACCGCAATCACTACCAAGTCGAAGTCTTGAGTCCCTTTTGAAGATTGACCCCCTAGAGCATCGCCATCCTCGTGTTCAAGAACTAGTCGCAGTTGATCTGGATTTGCTGAACTTTTGATAATTTCTGTGACGTATTTACCTAAATTGAAAGACACGTTGGCCTTTTTGAGAGCTTCTTCAACAGGTAATATCACATCCGGATCAAAGTGACGTGACAAAATCGCAGAAAAGTGGTCATAAACGTGGACAATCTTCCCTAAATCGGCAAGAGCATCAGCTAATTCTAATCCAACCAAACCAGCTCCAATTACGGCTACTTTTGTCACTTGTGGTAAAAGTTCAATGATTTTATCGACCTGATGACACCCCTTTACAGTCATCACTCGGTCGTCATTAGTGGTTGTCATCAACCGGGATTGCTGCCCTGATCCTGTCGCGATAATCAATCGATCAAAGGAATAGCTTCTAGCATCGGTAGTGACATTGTGGTCATCGAAGCTAATAACTTCTTCATTAACACGGACTGAGATATCTTGCTCTACAAGATCTTCTACAGTAATCCAATTAAAGTCTTCATGACTGTGACCCGGATGTCTTAAAATCCAACTCACGGTAGAAGGTATAAAACCGATCTGAGAACTCTTTTCGAGGATCATAATATCAATAGCCTTGCTCTTTTGTCTCAAGGTCAGTGCTGCTGTGATACCCGCATATGAGCCTCCAATTATAACTACTTTCATCACGTCACCCATTTCACCATTTTTTGTATAAGTTTACACCCTTTTTTTCTCTCTGGTATATTTTTTTATACTTTTTTGTACTCTTTCATACTCTTCTATCCTATCATTTATAAGCGCTAGCACAAAATAATAGTCGTTATAAAGCCTCTATTGATGCCTCTATTAATATCTCTATTAATATCTCTATTTAGAGAAAAAAATAGAGCGGAGAATCATCTCCACTCTATCTACATCTTTATGATTTATGGGTTATTGTCGCCCACAAGTTTTTTAGACCTCTTCTGATAACCTGGAAAAAACTCAGTGATTGTACCATGTGATTAGAATCAATGTATTGACTGATAGCTCTAAGGACAACTTTTGTTTTTTTTGAGGAAAAGGTATAGGTACCAGATTTTTTTGTTTCAATCGCAAATCTAGGAATCCACTTTCCTTTAAACATGACAGAAGCAATCACTAGATTGACCTCATCCCAAGGAATTTGAATGTATTTATTAACATCTCTATCATTAAAAAATTCAAAACCGCGATCTCCAATCATGATTTTCCCATAATCTGTCAAACCAAGGAATGACGTGCCCTCGATGACGAGATCAACTTTTGAATTGATCGATTGTACCACTGATACCACCACTTCTCTGACTGACTCATTTAACGCCTACAAACCTATGATTAAAGTAACCCAATCAAGTGTCCACCAATACCGACAACGAATAAGCCAAGGATGATGACAATTGGGCTAACTTTCTTCTTCAATAACCACATGCAGAACAAGGTCAAGAGTAATGGTACAAGACCAGGAATCAATTGATCCAAGTTTTGTTGTAGAGTTGTCACTTTTTCAGGAGACAATGCTAAACCTTGATTAACTTGTTCGAATGCTGATTTTATACCTTCAGTTCCAGCCGGAAGTTCATCCCACTTGATAAAGGCGCCATCTGCCAGTTGGACTTTCGAAACATCTGGTTGGAAATTGATAGATACCCACCGTTGTACCAAGGCTGCTAGGACGAACATTCCAAGGATTGAAGCACCTTTTGTGATGTCTTGCAATAAGCCACCTGATAAGTCATCTGTAATTTTAGAACCAGCCTTATAGCCAAATTCTTGTGTATACCAGATGAATGCCCAACGAATAATATTCCAAGCTACAAAGAAAATGATTGGTCCAAGAATGTTACCACCAATTGCGAGAGAGGCACCTAATGCACCTAACATTGGTCTTACAGTGAACCAGAAGACTGGGTCACCAACACCAGCTAAAGGACCCATCATACCAACTTTTACCCCTTGGATGGCCACATCATCGACAGGTGCACCATTCGCACGTTCTTGTTCAAGTGCTAATGTAACACCCATTACAGGAGATGCTAAGTAAGGATGCGTGTTGAAAAATTCCATGTGGCGTTTTAATGCGGCAATTTGATCGTCTTTTTTGGGATATAATTTCTTGATAGCAGGGATAATAGCAAATGCCCAGCCACCATTTTGCATCCGTTCATAGTTCCATGAACCTTGCAAGAAAGTCGACCGCCACGCTACTGCTAAACGTGTCTTTTTACTTAATTCGATTTTTTCAGCCATAATTATTTTCCTCCTTTATCCTTAATAGTCATTCAAGATGTCGCCTATTGGGTCACCAGTATTGTTACCACCGCTTGATGAACCACCCATTTTTGAAAGGTTCAAGTAAATCAATGCTAACGCAATGCCAAGAGCTCCTAGTGCGATCAAAGTTAATTCAGAAACTGCTGCCACTACGAAACCAATGACGAAGAATGGCCATACTTCTTTAGTAGCCATCATATTGATAACCATAGCATAACCTACGGCTACGACCATGCCACCACCGATTGCCATCCCATCAGTCAACCATGCTGGCATCGATTCAAGGACTGCTCTTACTGTTGCAGCTGGAATGAAAAGTAAAGCTGCTGCTGGGATAGCAATACGTACCCCTTGCATACAGATTGCTATAATTTGCCAAATTTCTAATTTTCTAAAGTTTCCTTCTTCAGCTGCACCATCCATGATATGGACAATTGGAACCGCCAAAGTTCTCATGATCATTGTCAAGAACAAGCCGGCTACTGCAAGCGGGATTGCGACTGCTATTGCTGTTGTTACACCTTGTTCTCCTTGACCACCTAATACTAAAATAATTGCAGATGCTACAGATGCTAATGCAGCATCAGGTGCTATTGCTGCCCCAATATTTGCCCATCCTAAAGCAAGCATTTGAAGCGAACCACCTAACATGATGCCGGCAGTAAGATTACCAGTCACTAACCCAATCAGAGTACAAGCAACGAGTGGTTGGTGAAATTGGAATTGATCCAAAACCCCTTCCATACCTGCTAGAAAGGCAACTAGAACTACTAAAATAATTTGTATAAAATTTAGTTCCATCTTTTTATCCCTCCATAAATAGTTTTATCGCAAACAGGTTATTGAGCTTTATTTTCAGCTAAACCATGTTTTGCTTTCTTCAATATTTCTTCCATATTACTGTGGGAATCATTTGGCACTTTACGGACATCGAATTTAACACCGTCTGCTTTTAGTTTTTCAAAAGCTTCAACATCTTCATTCCCCATTGATAACACTTTGCTAACAACGACTTTCCCAATTGAATGCGCTAATGATCCAACATTGACTTCCTTGATGTCAACACCACCCTCTACTGCTCTAACAACGTCAGTAGGATTTTCAAATAACAACAAAGCTCTAGTTGTTCCAAAACGAGGATCCTTTGAAATTTCAATCAGTTTTTTGATTGGAATAACATTGGCCTTAACACCTGGTGGTGATGCTTGTTCAATCAATTTCTTCCGTAGTTCGTCTTTTGCCACACTGTCCGATACTACGATGATCCGATTTGGATTAGTGGATTTCGTCCAAGCGGTTGCAACTTGTCCATGAAGTAACCGAGAGTCGACACGTGCCAATACGATTTTGATCTTGCCATCTCCCACAACAGTATTAGGTGGTAATGGCCGTTTAACTTCTCCTGTTTCACTCACAACGGCACTTTTCTTGACTTCAAGAGATTCAGGTTTGATTCTGATACCTTCTTTAGCCTTTTCAAGAATGTGGACTGCTATTTTTTGAGCTGATGTCATCGACAAGCGTGCTGCATAAGCTTCTACGAGCATCGGTAAGTTCAACCCTGAAACAATTGCCCATTTGTCTTTATGTTCTTCAAAAACAGAATTAGCTTGGTTGAATGGTGTACCTCCCCATAAATCAACTAAAAATAGGACTTCATCTTGATCACTAAACGATGCGATCGCTGAGTGAATTTTTTCTTTGACGTCATTTGGCCCTTCACTAGGCATCAAAGTGATTGCTTTGACATCTTCTTGTTCACCGAAGATCATTGCCCCAGACTGTAAAATGCCTTCAGCGAATTGACCATGACTTGCTAGGATAATTCCTACCATCTCTCTACCTCCTCATCCAAAATATAAACAACTCGTCATAAACTAAACCTTGACCACTTTTCTTAGATAATCCCTCCTCTAAACATGGCACATACCTTGGACAATACTGCCACGATACTCAAACACTTTTAGCACCGCTTATAGCCTCATTATCGTCCAAGTTGTATTAGTGTCTTCTAACACTTTTATATAAGCAAAAACCATGCCAACTTTAGTGTATAAGATCAAAAATTGTAGAATTGCCTATTCTAAAGCTTTTCTTAACTTTCATTTTTTCTTTTTTCCAAAAAATAACTTGTTCAATTATCAGTTCATTAGTGTATATACACAACGACTCTGTTTTAAAAAATTTAAGGAATTAGTGTATACAACCACCTAGAGTCAATTGACAAAGGCTTATTGTTTTTCCTTGTCATATCGGTTATGATGAGCTACATGAAAGACATCACATTGTAGAGGAGGAACAATTATTATGACTTGCATGACACAGCATCAGATCAAACCAAAAAATGACAATCTAATTGCTGTTATTTGCCATGCAATTGGTTTTACTTTATAGCCTTAGGGGACCAGTGCGTCCATTTTTAAGCTTTATTGGCTGAATAGCTTTATGGGCTTGCTTTGCTATAACACTAAAACCATGACCATATAATTGTTCGACACTACCTTTACACTATACTCCTCCTTCCCCTACAGCACATCGTAGAAGTGGGTCTATAGTCTCTAAGGGAAATCAGAACTGGTCATATTAACACATGGCTATTTTTTAGCCCTAAGGAGATAAAACAATGTTGATTGAACTCAATAGCATCACCAAAATACTGAATCAAGACCCACTATTTGAAAACCTATCGCTTATCTTAGAGCAATCTGATCGGATTGGTCTAGTTGGTGAAAACGGCTCTGGTAAGTCCACCTTATTTAAATTGATCACCGGAGAAGAAAATCCCTCTAAGGGTGTCATCAATCGTAAAAAAAATCTAACAATCGGTTATTTACAACAAACCTTTACCCCTTCTGATAAGATCGTAAAAACCTATCTGCTTGAATCAGATCAGCTTCTGAATGACCTTTACCACCAATTAACTTTATATGAAGAAAAACTGGCAACTGTGTCTGATGATCATCAACAACTGGCAAAAGTCATGACTCACTATGGTAAACTCCAACACGACTTTGAAGAAAACGGTGGCTATGATATCGAAGACCGGATTGCAAGCACCTTAAAAGCTTTAAACAGCTCAGAACTTGAAAATAAACGACTCAACCAACTGAGTGGTGGTCAACGGCTACGGGTCGAATTAGTTAGGGTTATTTTGTCAAACAATGACTACTTATTATTGGACGAACCCACCAACTACTTGGATATCGCCGGAATTGAATGGTTAGAAAACTATTTGAGCCATTTGCAGATCCCTTATATGGTTATTTCTCATGACCGTCAATTTCTGGATCGCGTCACCACAAAAACATTAGAAATAGAAGACGGTCAGATTGTTCCTTATAACGGTAATTACACCCGCTATACTGCTTTGAAAAAAGAACGTGTTGAAGCCCTTCAGAAGAACTTCCTACTAAAGCAACAAGAAAAACAAAAGCTTAAAGGACAAATCAAACAATATAGACAATGGGGCAACGAATCAGGCAACGAAAAATTCTATCGAAAAGCCAAAAGCCTGGAGAAAAGACTTGCAAAAATATCTCTCCCCTACGTTCCCCAAGAAAGTGGAAACAGACTAGAATCAGTCAAAGTCGCAGATCGTTCCGCTAACAATGTGGTTAAAGTTAACGATCTTTGGTCCTTAATAGAGGATCAGATACTATTAGAAGATGTTACCTTTACCATTAAACGGAATGATCGCATTGCTCTCATTGGCAGAAATGGTTCCGGTAAAAGTACATTGATGAAACTCATTGTGGGAGAGCTGACAGCAGACGAGGGAACTATTGAGCTTGGAAATCATGTCAAAATGGGCTATCTCCCTCAACAAATAGAGTTTCCACTTTACGATGTCTCAATTCTTGATTATGCCAAGACAATCATGCCCAACGAAGAAGCAGCTCGCAGAACACTAGCACACTTTGGTTTCTACGCTCAAGACGTTAGCAAACGCCTCAAAAGCCTTTCCGGTGGCGAGCGAGTCAGACTTGCCCTACTGCCGCTGTTGCAACAAAAGATAAACTTTTTGCTCTTAGACGAACCAACTAACCATCTCGATATCTATGCCAAAGAAGAAATTGAACACTTATTAGAAGATTATAGTGGAACTCTAGTCTTTATATCCCATGACAGATACATGATTCAAAAACTCAGCAACCGACAGTTGATGATCCAAGATCGCCATGTAGTTCAAGTTGAAGATTAATTTCTTTTTGTGATAGGAGATTAATTTCTTTTTGTGATAGAAGTTTAAGTTCTTTTTGTGATAGAAGTTTAAGTTCTTTTGCGCTAAATAAGCCTCAAATCTTGATTTAGTAACACCAAGATTTGAGGCTTATTTTACTTTACTTTCCAATGAGTTACTCTAGTAACGGTCCTAGTGACAGTCCTAGTGACAGTTCTTCTGTCATTGATCTCTAGTATCATTTATAACGTGCTAACCGTTCTAACAAGCTTTTTTGTGCAGCTCCTAAACCGATAATAGTCGTTTTTACAAGTAGCGCTATTTTATCATCTTTAGTCTTAATGGTTACTTTTTTCAGAAGTAACCCAGAGACTGTAACAGCTTCAATGTCGTCATAATGTATTGTTCTTTCCGATTTAACCTCCATTTTTAAACTTAAATGAATCAAGGTGATTCCTTCATCGTTCACTACAATCACATAGTACCGATATCCCGGTATGTTAAACAGATGATAATCTTCCACATAACCAGCAACTACATTACTGCCGCCAATTTTTTGAGCGTACTTCTCCAGATCCTCCATGGTAACCGTCCACTTCATATACCGTCCCCCTCGTAAAAATATGTTCTCAGATACACCTTACACAGCATTGTTGATTAGTGGTAAATACCACCCTTCATTAGCTGAATACTTCTTCTCAATTGTTTCGTTTTTTCGGTCACATTACTAGATTGCATGATTTCACTAATCATAGCAACTCCTGCAACACCACTATCTCTCAGCAAATAGAGGTTTGTTTCTGTCAAACCACCAATTGCTACGACTGGAATAGGAATATCAGTGACGATTGATTTCAACTGCTTTAACGCTGCCATTTGTCTCTCAACAGGCTGATTCTTTTTGAAGATACTACCAACTCCTATATAATCAGCTTGATCCTTATAAGCAGAAATAGCTGCTGGAACATCATTGGCTGAAACACCTAATATCTTATCTTCTCCAATAATCTTCCGAGCTTCTTTTACAGGAAGATCTTCCGGACCAATATGAACACCACTAGCATCTACAGCCATGCAGACATCTACACGGTCATTGATAATCAGTGGGACACCATAGTTATCAGTTATTTGCTTTACATCACGTGCCCAATTGACATACTCAATTGTGGTAATATCCTTTTCCCTCAATTGGATAAGCGTGATGCCATGTTGACAAGCCGCAACGATAATACTCAAAAATTCTTCTTTTGAAAAGTGAGTACGATCTGTTACTAAATACAAAGAATAATCTATCATCTGGTCACCCCATCAATTTCCTATTGTATTCATGAACTACTGAAAAACAGAATTACAAATGCTACTTTGCATCATCAAGCACACCCTAATTATATCTTTAAAGTCATTATAGTAAGCACACAAACTAATAGCAAACGATAACAATGTTTTTTGTGTAAACTTTAACACATATCAGTTGACTTTAATTTGCTCAGACAGTACCATTCAATTGGATTAAGGAAAGAGTCACTTTCCATCCGTTCTGTTAGGTGAGGCTCCGCAATGGAAACAAGCTACTACCCTATAGTCATCGAGAGACGGCTATAAACGATCGTTTACTAACGATCTGGGTCAACAAGACTGGTCGACAAAAGGCCTTTTTTAATGTAGCTGATGCAAAATCTACGCCTTTGCGTGCTAAAACTCAACATCGAGAACGACGCTGATTGTTATCCAACCAGGCTTATTAAAATGGCTTACACTAGTTGACTAACAACGCCCTCTCTTGTTGAGTGGCGTTTTTTGTTGTCTTAATGTTTATTTTATTTAATAAACTTTAGTTGTTGCTGTAGAAAGTACCCAGAAAGTAGGTGAGTACATGCCTCCCCACAATGTGTCCAACTTAATAGTATTATTTGTTGTTGGACTACTAAGTCAAACGCTAGTTGTCCATGTCTTAAGAACTCGTAAAATTCCATTTGTGGAAAGTAGCGCTAGCAACCCAGTGATCTGGGCAAGCATAGGGGCAGTATTGATGGGAATTCTGATTGTTATCACACCACTACACGCATTCTTTGATTTCCTACCACTACCAGGCTCTTATTGGATCTGGATGGTTGGTATCCTGTTTGCTTACTTACTAGCCTTGCAAATCGCCAAAAAATTGTACATCCACTTCAATAACGGTGAGTGGCTTTAATTATAGCTTTGGCACTAGCATTAGTAGTAGTTTTAGTGATAGCTTTTATAATAGCTGTAATAATAGTATAGCTGTAATAATAGCTGTAGCATTTAATTACTCAACAAAAAAAGACCCATTGGGTCTTTTTTTGTTGTCCTTGTTTTCCTTATCTCTATTTAACTATCTTATTTAACTATCTTATTGATCCGAATTGTTTTGATTTCATAAGGGGTCAGCTCGACTATAACAGGACTACTTTTTTCTTCAGTTAAATCCCTTTCCACCATATTTGTTTCCAACCATCCAAAACCATTTGGTAATTCTATTTCCACTTTCTTTCTAGCACCTGTATGCTCATGGAAACGCACTATCCAGCCGTTTTGATCCTCGGCTAACTTGAAGGCATCGATAGCTAATGGTTCCCCAGCTACTATTTTTAGTGGAATATCAATCGGATTATTTTTCTTTAAAACTGTTAACGGACGGTTGATCTCTAGGGCTTCCTCCACTGTTTTACCTTCAACGAAATCGCCTTTATGTGGTAGTAAACTGTAGGTAAAGTCATGTTGGCCAATATCTGCTGTAGGGTCGGGATAAATACCGCCCTTCAAGAGACTCAACCTTAATCTGTTTTCTTTGATATCATACCCATATTTTGAATCATTCAACAGGCTGACACCATAATCTCGTTGCGATAGATCTGCCCATTGGTGGCCCACTGTTTCAAATTTTGCAAGATCCCAACTGGTATTCCAATGAGTAGGCCGTTTCACATTGCCGTATTGAATATCATAAGTAGCTTCAGTAGCTCGGATAGCAACTTCAAAGGACACTTTTAACAGCTGTTGTCTTTCCTTCCAATCTACATGGGTGATAAAATCAATTCTCCGATCGTTTGCATACACTCTCACGGTTTGCTTTATCGTCGACTGGTTGATAGTCGCAGTCAGCTCTAGGTCAGCATATAGAGCATTATTAGCTATTACCTTTAGGGTTTCCCATGGAATAATCGTCATTTTTTCTTGATAATAGAGCTCGATATCCCAACAATCAAAGTTTATTGGTTTATCTTCAAACACTTGTAAGACATTCCCATTACCTTTTAAAACTTCTCGGTCATTTTGCTTATCAAAGAGACTAACAAACTGATAATCGTCGTTCCACTCAATGCTATAAAAAGGTGTTTCTAATCCATTACTGTTTTGTTCACTAATCGTTAAAGCTGACTTAGTCAAAGCTAACTCTCTTTTTTCTGGACTGTCTTTAAAAGTAATTGCTTTAGTGCTCAAAGCCTCGATAGCATCTACTTTCACATAAGCACCCTCATCTGTAATAACAGTAGGGAGTGACTGCCCATTCTCATCGACTGCAATGCCCTTTTCGATACCCGGAATGATAGTTACGGGACTCCTTGACCACCCACTAGTATTGATTACCTGATAACTAGCATTTTCTAGCTCATCTTGTTTAGTATCCTCTTTACTTGATGCCTCTTGTGTTTCCTCTTCCAAATTATTAATCAGATTTTGAGAACTAGTTACAATTGAGGACATCTCTTCTCTGTGGTCTTGATACACTTCCTTAATAGAAGATCCTGGGATAATGTCATGGAATTGGTTTCTCAATACCACTTCCCAAATCGCAGTAAGCTCATCTGTTGGATAGTCTTTACCACTAACGATATGCTGGCTAGTATACAGCATTTCTAGCTCTCTTAAGGTCAATTCCATTTGACGATTCATTTTCTTGACATATGCTTGTGAAGTATAGGTTCCACGGTGATATTCGAGATATAATTCGCCGTCCCACGTTTGGACATAGTGGTCCGTCTTTGAGACCGTTTGGTGAAGTTTGCGGAAATAATCATCGACACGACCCGTCTTCACTTGCGGTAAGCCCGGAATATCATCGAGCCGTCGTCTTTTCTCGATCATATCTCTGGTCACTCCTCCACCACCATCGCCATATCCATAGGCTAAAAGTAGGTCATGATTAATATCTTTGTCTTGATAGGCATCATAGATACCTGTCACTGTGCTAGGTTCCAAACGACCGTTATAGGTGTAGGACCAATCTTTACCACTATAGCCACCTTCACTTGGTTCAGGAGTCGTTATAAAATGCGTTAAAATATCACTACCGTCGATTCCTCTCCAATAAAATGTATCGTGAGGCATCCGGTTGAACTGATTCCAACTGATTTTAGTGGTCATAAAGGTATCTATATCAGACTTACGCAGTATTTGCGGCAGTGCCCAAGAATAGCCAAAGACATCTGGTAACCATAAGTAATGGCTGTCACGATCGAATTCCTCTTTGATAAACCGTTTACCAAATAGAATTTGTCTAGTCAGTGATTCTCCACTTGGAATATTACAATCGGCTTCTAACCACATTGCACCATCAATTTCCCACCTACCTTCTGCCACTCTTTTCTTGATCTCTTGGAATAGCTCTGGATAATCTTCTTTGATATACTTGTAGACTTGCGGGGTTGTATGCATAAAGATGTATTCAGGATACTTTTCCATCAACTTTAGAACCGTTGAAAAGCTACGT
Organism: Bavariicoccus seileri WCC 4188; assembly: GCF_000421665.1. Lineage (GTDB taxonomy): Bacteria > Bacillota > Bacilli > Lactobacillales > Aerococcaceae > Bavariicoccus > Bavariicoccus seileri. The sequence continues at coordinate 71,827 of NZ_ATXL01000001.1, forward strand.
GCAACTTTTTCCCGAGTATGCTTTAATCGCCACAACCATGCGACATCAATATGTGTTTGGCCGACTGCAGTGATTTCAATTAGAGATTTTTTGTCGATTTTAGCTAGTGATTCAACTAAAAAGGTATCAGCTGCCTCGATAGAGTCATAGAACTCCTGGGATCCTGCGTTTTGCCAATTAATTAACAGAAAAGCTCTGTTCAATACATCTAGTAGCTCGTATCTTTGTGGATCATCCTCACTAAACACATGGATTGTTTTCAACAAAGCATCTGCATAGTAGAACAGATCATCAGTTTTGTCAGACAAGCTTCCGACAAAGGCTTCTAAAAAGGTGTGAGTCAATATTTTCTCAGGCCCACCACCTTCAAGACCTGACCACAATTTAAGATCAAGGACGATTTCCTGACCTACTAAATCATCTGACAAGAAGACTTCTTTATGGTTAGAATCAACACCTTGATAGGGCTGTCCGTTGATAAATAAAAGGGACTCAAATCCGGAGTTATAGCCGCCACCAGTTTTCCCAAAATCAAGAAATAGCAGCGGGTTAGGAACATTAGGCACTGTTATTGTTTGATGGACCCACAGATAAAAGTCACGGCCTTTCCATGAATCTCCAAGCTTAAAAGACTCACTATGAGCCCAATCCTTAGGTGGATATTTTTGCATCTTACTCTTGTCCTCGATCACTTGCCAGTTGTCTAACTTTTCGATGTGCTTGTAGCGATACTTCGACAATTCTTGTACCCGCCGTTGTAGTTTCTCCAAAATGAATAGTTGTGATTGCATGACAGCACTCCTCATCCTTCTTGATTTCATTAAGTTTATTATACTTTTATAGCTATAGTATCTACCTTTATAGCTATAGTATCTACCTTTATAGCTATAGTATCTACCTTTTATGTTGATTATCAGTTCTAAATAAAATTAAAAGCATGGTTCATACACCTAGAATATCAGTGTTTGAACCATGCTACAATGCATAAGTGTTTCTATTGCAAAACTTTCTGCAAAACTGTTTGCCAAGTTTATCTTTAACTAGTCTTAAGAGACGAGGCATCACTACTATATTTTTACTCATATCTACAAATTTCTAAAACAACTCGTCTCCGCTCTTAAACTTGAGTCCTGGGTGATTATCGAACCTCACCACACCAACAGCAATATCCTTTGACACAGCTTCTTTTATTTTTGCCGTCCCAATAATACCGAACCCACCGCAAAGTTCAATTGCTTTGATGCCATCTTCTTCCAATTGTTTTGCTGCTTTTACAGCGTCGTCATAATCCACCGCTCCTACAGCATGTAATTCTACACCAGGTGTTTCAACAATCTGATGATCTTTCTTATAATCAGCACCAGGTGCTAAAAAAATAAAACCAGCTTTTAATACCATCAGTAACCCTCCTTGCAAAATAAATTTTATAAGCATCAGTATAGTGCTCATTTGAGATTATTATAGCATAAAAGACAATATTTGTTATCGTTTACAAAAATGTTGATGACACTTTATGTGGAAAAAGAATCCTGATTAAAACTCTGATAAGCACATAAAAAACACACAGCTTTTAGGAACGACAGTATCCCAATTACTGTGTGCTTTTGGTTATTGAATACGAAAATAATAGGATAGTTTATTAAATATTCTCTTTAAAACAATATCTTTTAGAATGCATTTCTAAGTCTAACGCTACAGCCTTACGACTACATCTGTAGGTCTACCAATCCCAAAAACTAGACCTTATGAAGGGCATCATCAATTGGTGTTGGCCCTTCATGTAAGGATATCACACTATAAATCGTGTTCTTATGATCCAGAAGTTTTTGAAGCACAATGGCAACATCGTCTATTGCAATTTGGCCTTGATCTGTGACATCTACTGCTATCTTACCAGTGCCTGGTCTTTCCATTAGTTCTCCTGGTTGAACTATTGTATAAGGTAATTCAGTATGGTCAATAAGATACCTATCAGCAAACAATTTAGCGATATAATAATCAGTTAAACTCTCTGGAATTAATTCGGGCCATAGATCAGTTTTAAGCGCGAAAATCGCACTTAATTGAATATACCGTTTTACACCAATTTTCTCAGCAATTTTCATCACTTTGATAGCCCCATAAAGATCGGTTTGAAGAAGATCTTTACCTCTAGAGCCAGCTACAAAATAAATAACATCAACATCTCCGATAGTCTCAGCAATTGCTTCACTACTATCATGAAGATCCAGTTTTTTGTATATGACATTATTACCCAATGATTCTTCACTTGGATGTCTTGAGCCAGCATAAATAATATGGTCTTCCTTGCTTAATGCTTTAACCAACTGACGGCCAACACGTCCACTAGCTCCTACCACAAAAATTTTCATTTTTCGCTCTCCCCTCTCATAACATCATTGGTTCTTTAGCACCTAAGGCTACCATTTTCTTTATTATAAGGGAATCAAGGGTTAGTGACTAATAATACGCTTACAAACGCTCTATGGCTTGACTGGAACTATTGTGATATCCTCATCTAATTCGGCCCAATGATTGGTCGGCCCATGACCGTGACCAACGGAGATGCTTTGAGAAATAGCTCCTTGGATGAACTTCTTGGCAGTTACGATGGCCTCCTCACCTGAAAATCCCTTAGCTAGTTCAGCCGCTATACACGCTGAAAAAGTATCACCAGTCCCATGGGTGCGAACTGTATCGACCCGTTTGGATTCTAGCCAGAATGCCTGTTTGTTCTCAAGTAATACAAAGTCCTTTGACAGAGAACTTTGTGCATGTCCACCCTTGATAATCACATTTTTAGCGCCCATTTCCTGTAACCGCTGGGCTGCTTCTTTAATATCATCATCAGTGGTGATATCCTTGTCGAGCAATACACTAGCTTCTGGCAGATTAGGGGTAACGACATGGGCGATTTGGAGCAATTCTGTTCTAATAGTATCGATAGCATCCTCTTTTAGCAAAGGATGCCCGCCCTTAGCAATCATGACTGGATCGACAATTAACGGGCCAAAGTCCACTTTTTTAAGGTTGTCAACAACCGTCAACACATGGGCTTTATCTGCCAGCATACCTGTTTTACAGGCCTTAATCTTGAAATCAGCAGCTAGTGAATCGAATTGTGCTGAGATAAAGTCACTTGGAATTGCCAGGCTGTCTTGAACCCCGATCGTATTTTGCGCTGTTAACGCAATGACGATGCTCATTCCGAAAACGTGACGGGCTTGAAAAGTCTTCAAATCTGCTTGTATCCCTGCGCCACCACCTGAGTCAGAACCAGCAATAGTCACGACTTGTGGTGTTGTATTTATTTCTATTTTATTTTGACTCGATGTCATCTGTTTCACTCCTCCCGATAACCTGATCGATTTGACTTCTGATTTTGTTAGTTTTTTGAGCAACATCTACAGCGGTCATAATATCGCTGACGATGGCAAGTCCTGCAATCTTTGACCCAGCAAATGTCTTGATATTGTGTTCTTTGATGCCGCCGATCGCAACAACCGGAATAGCCACAGCCTCACAAATAGCTGCCAAGGTTTCTAGTGATGTGAGTGGTGCTTTATCCTTGGTTTTTGTCGGGAAAATAGCACCTGTCCCCAAATAATCAGCTCCTAGACGCTCTGCTTCAACTGCCCTATCGACCGTTTTTGCTGATACTCCGATCAGTTTAGTTGGTCCTAATAACTGACGGACGATATCAACCGGAAGGTCCTCATCTCCGATATGGACCCCACTAGCATCAACTGCTAAGCAGATATCCACCCGATCATCAATAATTAGCGGCAAGTGGTAGCGGTCAGTGATTGCCTTGACTTTTTGAGCTAACTTAAAATAATCAGCTGCTGTGATATCCTTCTCCCTTAACTGAACCATTGTTACGCCATTCTCACAGGCTTCTATTACACGTTTTAAAAATGCTTCCTCATCGAAAGTATATCGACCAGTAACAAGATACAATGTATATGGTAAAAGACTCATACGATTTTCCCCTTTATGCGGCTGCTCCAATCTTTCTGAGACAATAGCGATAATTGATCGAGTGTTTCATGGCGAAAACTTGCAAGACCAGTTGTAACTGACTGTGCAATTTCACCACAGCAATTCAGGTAACTGACGGCCGTCACAGTTGCTGATATTGGATCTATTTTCGCCCCTAATAAAGCGGCAATCAACCCACCTAACAAGTCCCCACTACCAGTGAAACATTCCAACTCGCTAACACCATTTATCAGCAATAAACTCGTTTCTTGACAGACGAGCAGGTCAGTCGCTCCAGTAGCGAGATAAAGTGTTTGCGGATTTTTTCGTGCCCTCGCTTCTAACGCCAGACGTAATTCAGTGATGGCTTTTGGCGTTTGATCTGCCTCTGAACCATCGACACCCTTTGCTGTAGAATGAAGATTACAATATGCCCTCAACTCTGAAAAGTTCCCCTTGATAACCGCGGGGTGAACTTTACTCAGTCTATGCGCAATTTTATATCGGAGAGACGATGACTGGATTCCAACTAGATCCAAAACAATGGGCTTTGACTGCGAATAGGCTATTAAACCAGCCTTGACGATAGCGCTTTGTTTCGTTTTTGACAAATGTCCCAAGTTCAATAAAAGACTGTCAGTATGCTTAGCGAAATCTCTAAATTCTCGTGGATCATCAGCCATTACCGGTTTCCCACCGACAAAAAGAATCGCGTTAGCAACAAGTTCACTGGTGATTTCATTCGTCACACAGTGAACTAACACGGGTGACTTTAAGGGTAAATTTTGTTTAGCTTCATTAACCAAATACGCTAGATCAGACAAATGAATCACTCCCATTCATGCTTAATACAGTTCAACTGACTATTACTCACTCATGCATCCAAAATAACGTTTGAATGTCTTTAACAATCTTGATCGTTTTTAACTTGAAGAAAAACAACCAGGCAATCACTGATCCTGATATTGCACCACCAAAAAAACGAGGGGTATAAACAAACCAATAGAGTTCCTGTTGGGCTCCGGTAAACCAAACCATCACTGGATAGGACGCTAAAGACCCAATCAATCCAGTTCCAAGTATCTCCCCTATCATCGCGCCAAAAATACTTTTCCCAAAATGCTTGTAGCCGAGACCTGCTAGTAACGCTCCAAAAATTGCTCCTGTTAAAGCCAACGGTGGAATGCCCAATAAAGTCATTCTGATAATGCCACAGACGGTTGCCATCACCGTGACATAAAAAGGGCCAAGTAACATAGCACCAATCACATTCATGACACTAGACATTGGCGCCATCCCTTCTATACGAAATAAGGGGGATAGCACTACATCTAAAGCAATCATCATGGCGAGTATAATAAGTTTTTTAGTATTGTATCGTGTTGACATAATCTAAGTTCCCTTCCGGCCATGTTTCAAAAGTGTAGGCCATTTCCCAAAAGGCATACTCCATCTGACTGCTAATCACAAAGGCATTAACCATCTTTTGCTGATCTTCTAGTGAACTGTTGTCATAATGACGGTTCAAAACTTGGCATTCCGAATTGAGTTTTTGGGTAGCCTCTTCTGTTGCATACGTTTCGATCCATTGTTGATAAATGGGCGTAGGAGAGCCTTGCTTGATCAACTGTTCCCCTATATCATGATACAACCAAGCACATGGCAGCAAACTAGCAGCTGCGATAGCTGCATTTGATTCACTGAGTTGTCGATACATGTGCGACACATAATGATAGGCAGTTGGTGCGATCTTTGTATGACTTGAGGCGTTTGGGTCGATGCCAAGCTGATCGAAGAATACCTCGCGAATCGCTTGTTCTCCTATTTTCAAATCATGTGCATTCGTATAGAGCAAGTCTTTTAAGTATTGATCGTCTGCTTTATCGCCAACAAGTTGATATAAACGACTAAAATGCATAAGATAATAATCATCTTGGATCAGATAATAACGAAAGATTTTTTCATCTAAACTACCTTTTTGAAGTTCTTTGATGAAGGGATGACCAAAACTTCCCTCCCAATATGGCTCCGTTTTACTTCTTGCAATGGTTGTAAAAGACACTGATTAATTCCTCCTTTTATAGTCAGTTCTCGCTTCTTAATACGCTCAAGCTCTACTAGTAACTAATCATGACTGGATAAGCCAAACTATATGGCTCACGACGAAATAGAGACACATCGCCAACCAAGACCAGCGTGGGGTTACCAGCCGCTCATAGTGTGTTCTCGTCCCGTCTTCATCATAACCATGTGAATACATAGCTTCTGTGTAACGATTCTTAAACGAATAGGCAACAAAAATAACTTTGACATACACCAGACTAGACCAAAAATGAAGTTTCTTTCCTCTAAGCAAGCTAGCCTCTTCAATCTCCGACACTTCTCTCAAGATTTCAGGGACAGCATTGACGACCACTAAAATTCCGTAAACAAAGTTTTTTGGCATGCCCATTTCTTCACACTTTAGCAGCAACTCCTCCAAGTCTATCCCTACTAAGAAAAGAATCCCTAGACCCGCAAAAGCGAAAGTACGGCTAAACAAGATCCAGGCGTCTGTGAGTCCACTGCCATTGACATAAACCGACCAAAATGTTGCTAAGGCCGGGATTAGGGGAAGAAACAAGGCCATTAAAGTAGCAGCAAGTTTTCTTTGCCAGACTAAATAGACCATAATCGAACCCACCAAGAAAACATTCAAGGTGATGGATCTGGTAAAGGAAATTTCTATCGTAAATAGAAAGATCAGGACGGTTAAAGGTAGAACATAACTTGCTTTTGTTTTAATACCTTTATAACTGCTTGTGATTTCCACTTTAGCGTTCCCCCTCGCCTACTGAATTATAACTTAAGGATTGATTTTCCAATTTGACATGGTAATGGCTAATACCATCTAACGGATCTAAGCGATGGGTAACAATTAAGAAACTTTGTTTAGCGACGAGTGATTTTTCTTTGATCCAATCAACAAAATAGGAACAAGCTCGTTCATCTAAACCACTAAACGGTTCATCTAATAACAAAAAATCGAGTGGTAAACTGAGCATCGCAATCAATTGGACCATTTTTTTCTGGCCTTCACTTAATTGGTAGATGCTTTTTTCAAGCTTATTGCTGATTCCTAGATAATGGAATGCTTCTTGTTGCTTTGCCTTTAAGTCATCCGAAAGATCAATATTATAGGTTATTTCTTCTTGTGGCGTCATCGTCACAAACTGTCGTTCAGAGGCTTGGACCCCTAAACTCATTTGAGAAAATAAACGAACCGATTTTTTGAGCTTACGATCGTGATAGAGCATTTTGCCCCGATATTTTTGCCGTTGAACCATTGCTTTTAAAAGTGTTGATTTGCCACTTCCATTATCGCCGGTTAGCGTTGTGATACCTTCTTTCAAGGAAAAATCACTGATAGCAAGCAAAGTCTTTTCCCCTCTAGTAATCGAGCAATCCCTAAAACCAAACAGAACTGGGGATTCAAATCCTGCTTGATACAATCGAGGGGTTTTGTCTTTTAAGAGTAGTTCTTTGATGTTGGTTTCGGTCAATCGCCCACCTGACAAAACAAGTACTTGATCTACAATCTCTTGGTAGCCTGAAAAGTCATGATCACTGATCAAAATTTGCTTACCCTCATCTCTGAGTTTTCCAAGCAATACCATTAAATCCTGACGACTGGCCGGATCAATACTTGAAAAGGGTTCATCTAATAAAACGATGGGAGCTCCAATAGCAAGAATCACGGCTATTGCACACTTTTGCTTCTCCCCACCAGAGAGAGTGTTAATCTCACGATGTAATAACGGGTCCAAACCCATGACGTTAACTATTTCTTGAATCCTTCGATCAATCTCACTAGGGTCTAAGGCAATATTTTCTAGTGCAAAAATCAATTCTTTTTCTACCGTTTTCATCGTGAACTGTTGATCCGGATTTTGAAAAACCATACCAACATTCCGTGCTCTATCAGACATCGACCGATGCAGTTGTAGATCCCCATTCACTAGGATTTGACCCTCATAGTCACTTGAAACAAAACCCGCAATCATCCGCATTAAGGTCGACTTACCTGACCCACTATCACCACTCAACAACACCAATTGATTACCCTTAATTTCTTGGTTGAGATGATCAAAAAGAAGTTTATCATCTTTTTCTAAGGTGATATTTTGTAAAGTGATTCCTTGCATCAATGAGCCACCGCAGTCCGACTTGCTTTTTCATAAATAGTGACAATTTGTTTTGTCACGATGACACCAAAGAAACTAACCGATATAAATCTGACTACGAACAAGGCTAGGACCATTCCAATACCATATGTCCCATAACCAAACTTGAAGAATTCATACACAAAACTGAAGACAGTCGTACCGATGGCACCATAAAGTAATGACACATAGTCATAGCGTTTGTAGCCCGTTATGAAAAAGCCAAATTCCGTTCCTAGACCTTGGATCAATCCCGATAATAAAACACCTGGTCCAAAATAAGAACCATACAACATCTCAGCTAGAGCCCCTAACAATTCACCCAAAACTGAACTTCCTTTTTGCCGGATCAACATGCCTGAAACAGGGGCTGCCATCGTCCATAAGCCAAACAATATTTCATTGGCAAACGGACTATAGCCCATTGGTGTTAATGCTGATAACAAGATAGCGTAAAGAAAACCGGCGCCCATGAAGACACCTCCAAATAAAAACCCTAAAAATGCCAAGAAAACAACTTGTTGCAATGTCCATTTATTATCCATCATAATACCCTCCTCTTTACTATCTAAATAAAACTTGGAACCGCACAAATGAGTTATAATATGAGTTATTATGTGGATGATAGTCTGTTAACTCTTTACAACGCAAAATACCCGACCCTATAATAAATAGAGTCGAGTACGTAAAAATAGCTCATAACAATACTATGCGACACATCTCCCTGCAACAGTACTAACTGTATCAGGTTCAATGGGTATAATCTCAGCTTTTACGCACCCCAAGTGTTTATTCAAATGTAGCCTAAGTTTAGCACATTTCACAAACGATAACTATACTTTGCTCCAATATTTGTAACCGTTTTACAGTTTTTGTCATCAATTTACTGCTAACTAACTAGCAAATTAACGGTAAAAATGCTTTATCCCATAGCCTTTGACAAAAATTTTGCTATTTACAATCTAGTCGTATAAACTTAAAAAAATGAGAATTCTAGCCGTGATAATGCTAAAAGAAATCAATTAGACTAGAATCGTACGAGGAGTTGTTTTCAGTTGCATATAGATACAGTGAAACTTTATAAAGATCACCCTGTCATTGGTAAGAATGGTGAACAAAAAGACACCACTTACGGCGAATATGTCGAGATTGGGGATCAAAATTTTATCGATAATTCATATATCGGCGATTATACCTATACTGGACAATACTGTTTCATCCAAAATACTCGGATTGGCAAATTTGTCAGTATGGCAGCCATGATTCGGATTGGACCAACCAATCATCCTTATGATCGCCCTTCCCAACACATGTTTGCCTATAACGGGGGTGGTTACGGCTTTCCAGAAGCGGATCAAGACTTTCTGAGCGGTCGACGCGTTAATACGACCATCATCGGAAACGATGTCTGGATTGGTCATGGGGCTATTATTCAAGCAGGTATCACCGTAGGAGATGGTTCAGTCATTGGCTCCGGAGCAGTAGTGACAAAAGACGTTCCACCCTACACTATCGTCGGAGGTATCCCAGCAAAAATCCTGAAAGAAAGATTTCCAAAAGAAATTGCAGATAAATTATTGGCGATTAAATGGTGGGATTGGGACAGAAAAGTATTAGAAGAACGCTATGATGATTTGCGAATGCCGATTGATGCCTTCGTCAAAAAATACTACGACGAGACCAAAAACGAGTAGAAAAACGATAGAATAACTAGGATAGAATAACTACGATAGAATAAAAAAGATAGAGCAAAGAAGGGACACACTATTCAAAAGTGCGTCCCTTCTTTGTGTTTCAGACTATAACCTGTTTCCAAACTATAACTTGTTTCTCAAATCCTTGAAGTATTTTTTTTGCTTTTTAGGAGAGACGTAACCAATATGTTCGTAAAACCGATGTGCCTCATGCCTCTCTTCTCCAGAGTTCAACCTGATACTCCAAATACCTCGTGCCCTTGCTTTATCTTCTAAAGCCTGCATCAATTGCTTGCCAATCCCCCTATGATGAGCCTTAGTCGTAACAGCCAGACCTAAAACATTCAATAGTTCGTCAGAATAGAGCGTATTATACTTTTCAGCATGAACATACCCGAGGACTTCTTGATTCATATCGTCAACATAAACCAATACAATATGATTAGAATCCGAAATAACGGTGTTAAATTGTTTCTCGACTACTTCTCCTGGGACTGAATACCCTAACTCTATCGCATTTATTTCTGCAATAGTAGCCAAATCTTCTCGTTTGATAGGCCTAATCATGGATACATCTCCTCTTGATTTTATGAGATACAACTCATTCTATTATATACTACAGTTCTCTACTTTATCTAACACTATATACTACAACTCTCTACTTTATCTAACACTATATACAACAACTCACTTTTCATACGATTGCTCACTCACATACCATCACTTTTCTTTAACTTCCACATGACAATTGGTAAAAGATAAGCGTTTTATCCACATGACTCTGTAAAGTTTGATACAATAATGCTAGTTTACTTAATAATTAGCGATGGAGATGATCAACGTGAGTATAGCAGTGATGGCGGGGACACCGACTGACACAGAAATGGGAGTCAATTTGATCAAAGCCAGTAGTCTGTCCTCTCAACAAATCATCCCCGTTTCTATTTCAAAGAACCCACGCGAACAAACCTTATTTCAAACAAGATCATATGATGAGAGACACGCAGCTATTAAAAAAATCGTGAATGTACTCAAGAAAAAAAACGTCAGTTATCTGTTTGTTTATTGCAATTCTTTAAGTAGTGCCATCGATTTTGAATTGTTAGCAGATACTTTAAATATCCCTATCGTCACCCCATTTATGATCTACAAAGACATTGCCCATCACTATCAAAAAGTTGGTGTATTGACGGCAAATGCACAAGGTAGCGCTGGTATTGAGAAAGTGATGGTACACTCTAATCCTAAGATCAGTGTATTGACAGTCGCTAATATCTCATGGGTTGAAGCTGTTGAGAAAAAACTAGAACCACCTAAAATCATTTTGCGTTATGGGCTACTAGAGACAATTGCCTTCTTTGAAAACAACCGTACAGAAGCTATCATCATCGGTTGCACCCATTTCCCCTACTTTCTGGCAGATTATCAAAAATACACCGAATTACCGTGTATCGATGCTGGAGAAGCGATGATTGAAACAATGATTGAATACTTCAAAACCACAGATAAGCACTAGATTTTTCAGGTCACTAGCATCATCATTTCTATCATCATTAACTAAATCATCAAAAAGCAAACCAAGTCCTATCACAGACTTGGTTTGCTCGTTTATCAATCTATTGTTTTTACCTTTAATGTTTTTAGCCTTTAAAGCTTTTTGACTTTAATGCTTTTTTACCCTTTTTACCTTTATTAGCTTATTAGCTTCATTAGCTTTTTAGGTTTTATTGATTTATTGCTGTTATAAAAGTAATCAATCCCAACACAATACCAGGTGCATTGGCAATGACAAGTGGCCAGTCTCTCTTCTTTTTATGGATGCCATAAAAGACCCATAGTGAGCAGTTGATAGCTGCTACAAGTGGTTGAATCGAGCTACCAGGGTCACCATTCACATTTTTCATGATTTGGGGAATATACGCTATGTACATCAAAAATGACGTTGCAGTAGCGACCCATCCGAGTTTTGTCAATTTTTCCTGTGAGATTTTGATCTCATCTATCTATTATCATCTCTCCTCTTTATGCTTAATATCATAACACATTTTACTTTAAAATCATTTTTTTACTGTTTTTTCTTTGATCACTATTATAACAACCATACTATTTGGCACTTATAGCCTACTTATTCACTTGTAACATGCTTATTCATCTATAATTCATTTATTCACTTATAACCCATTTATTCGCTGTTTACAGTTACTCTAACAACGGATCATCTGTTGTTTAGATAAGGAGTTTTTCCATGACATTATTACTCAAGTATCTTCGCCCATTTTTTAAACGGATGGCAATTGGCACGACAATCAAATTTTTAGGAACTATAATGGATCTCTTCTTACCTTGGATCTTGGCCTATATTATCGATTCAGTGATTCCACAGCGAAATGTTTCAGTCGTTTTTCTCTGGGGTGGTATTATGGTCATTTGCTCTATTTTTGCCATTAGTGGCAATGTCATTGCCAATCGCATGGCCTCTAGTGTTGCGCGAGATGCCACACAGACGATCCGGCATGATTTATTTGAGACCGTTTCTTACCTCTCTATCCCACAAATCGACGAAACTGGGATTCCTTCTCTCGTATCTCGCCTGACAAGTGACACCTATAATGTCCACCAAACTATCGGGATGATGCAACGGATTGGGATCAGAGCCCCAATTCTATTAATCGGTGGGATTGCGATTACCGCCACTCTTGATCCTGTTTTAACTCTTGTTCTCGTTTCTATTATGCCCTTAACAATCATTGTCACAACGATCATCTCTAAAAAAGGAATCCCATTATATGGACAAGTCCAAATTAAAATTGATCGTCTGGTCAGAGTAGTCAGAGAAAATATCTCTGGCGCTCGGGTGATCAAGGCTCTTTCTAAAGGTGATTATGAAATCAATCGATTTGATCAGGTTAATCGCGATCTCATTAACTCTCAAATCAAGGCCGGGACAACAATGGCTGCTACTCCACCTTTGATGGATCTATTTCTTAACCTCGGTCTCACTCTAGTCGTCTTAGTCAGTGCTTTTCGTGTCAATGCAAACCTGACTCAACCAGGTGTCATCATCGCATTTCTATCCTATTTCACGATTATTTTAACCGCAATGCTCAATATCACACGGATTTTCGTTATTTTCACAAGAGGAATAGCTTCTGCCAACCGGATTGATAAAGTCTTGGTGAAAACACCAGAATTAGAGCCAATCTCACCAGAAGAGGCTGAAGCTAAAAGCCATCTTCCTTCTATCTCCAGTGACTCTAGTGACCAAATTAGGACCGATATATCTGACCACTTAGTCTTTGAACAGGTAGACTTCACTTATCCTAACAATCGCAAGAAGACATTATCCAATATAAATTTCCGCCTAAAACGTGGTCAAACCATCGGTATCATTGGACCTACCGGCAGTGGCAAGTCAACTATCGCTAAATTGCTCTTGCGACTTTATGATGTATCATCAGGAAGAATCTTGATCAACGGTCACGATATTCGGACCATTCAAAGTGCTGACTTACATCAAAAATTTGGTGTTGTTTTACAAAAAGACGTTTTATTTTCCCAGTCAATTGCTGACAATATCCAGTTTGGCAGACACTTTACGACAGAAGATTTGTTAGAAAGCATCGATCATGCCCAAGCAAAAGAATTTATTGATAAGGTTCCTGGAAAACTAGATTATCGTCTAAAGGCTAAGGGAAACAACTTGAGCGGTGGCCAAAAACAACGAGTTCTTCTCTCAAGAGCAATGGCAGGATCGCCAGAATTTTTAATACTAGACGATTCTTCTAGTGCCCTAGATTATCAAACAGATGCTAAATTACGGACAGTCCTCAAACAGGATTATCCTAATACAACAAAGGTGATTATCGCTCAACGAATAGCTTCCATTCAACATGCTGATATCATATTATTGCTAGACCACGGAACAATCATTGGATCAGGTAATCACCAAGATCTTCTGTCCCATAACACGACTTACCGAGAAATCTATGAAGAACAAACGGGGGTGACTGTCACAGATGAAACTATTTAAAAAAGATACTAGCAATCATCAACAGACCTTAAAGAAGTTATGGGGCTATCTCTACAAATTTAAATGGACACTGTTGTTAGCAGCTACTCTCATGATTATGAGTAATCTCTTGGCTCTTCTTGGTCCACTACTGTCAGGTTATGCTATCAATGCGATTGAACTTGGACCAGGAAAAGTCGATTTTTCCAGAGTCTATTTCTATTGTGGTTTAATGCTTCTTTTCTTTGTGATCTCATCAGTGCTAAGTTATGTCATCAGTCGCTTAATGATTCACTTAAGTGCCAAAATCTCTTATCGGCTTGCAAAAGACCTCTTTGATAAACTTCAAGAGTTGCCTGTTGGCTACTTTGACCAACATCAAACAGGCGATATCATCAGTCGCTTTGATTATGATATCGATACAATTAATACATCTTTAGCGAATGATACCGTCCAAATTCTGAGTAGCTTTGTCACCATTATTGGCTCTTTGATCATGATGATCATCATTTCATTCCCAATGGTATCCGTTTTTGTTCTCACAGTGCCTGCTTCCATTCTATTGACGCGGTTTTTGATGAAAAAATTCCAACCGCTATTCAAGAAAAGGAGTCAAAAACTAGGCGAGGTCAACGGCTTTGTGGAAGAAACCTTGACGGGCCAACAAACCATTAAAATCTATCACCAAGAAGAGACATTCATTGAGCGTTTTGATGTGAAAAACAAAGAAGCCGTCGATGCCTACTACAATGCTGAATACTATGGAAGTATGACTGGTCCTTCCATCAACTTTATCAATAATATTTCGCTATCATTGATTAGTGTTTTGGGAGCTTTGCTCTTTTTGAACCAACAATTAACCTTAGGAAATCTCTCGTCATTTGTGTTGTACTCCCGAAAATTCTCTGGACCAATCAATGAATTAGCTAATATTTTGAGTGACCTCCAATCGGCATTTGCAGCTGCTGATCGTGTCTTTCGCTTAATTGATGAGGTGCCAGAAGTTAAAGATATTCCAAATGCTCATGTCTTTGAGGAAGTGAATGGGGACGTAGAATTTGACCATGTTCAGTTTGGCTACCAACCAGACCGAATGATTATCCATGATCTCTCATTTGAAGCAATTGCTGGTGACTTAATTGCCATCGTCGGGCCTACTGGAGCCGGGAAAACCACCATTGTCAATTTACTGATGCGTTTTTATGACCCGAATAAGGGTATCATCACCCTAGATCATTACAACATCAAAGAAGCCACACGAAGAAGCTTGCGGAAAAAATATGCGATGGTCTTACAGGATACTTGGCTCTTTACAGGCAGTATTTTCGAAAATCTTTCTTATGGTAAGGAAAATGCTACTTTAGCTGAGGTAGAAGCAGCTGCCCGAGCAGCTCATATCCATGACTTTATCTTACAATTGCCTAAAGGCTATGACACCAAAATAACTGAAGATGGCACAAGTATCTCCCAGGGGCAAAAACAATTACTGACCATAGCACGGGCCATGTTACTAGATGCTGACCTATTGATTCTTGACGAAGCTACTTCAAATGTTGACACCAGAACCGAACGACTGATTCAAGAAGCTATGAAAAAATTAATGGCAGGCAAAACCTCATTTGTGATTGCCCACAGACTTTCAACCATTCGAAACGCTGATTTAATACTCGTTGTAGAAGACGGTAATATCGTCGAAAAAGGTACCCATGATGAACTGTTAGCTCTTGGACAAGTTTATCAACGCCTCTATCAATCCCAATTTGACCAAGCTATTACCCAGTAAGAGAAGAAGCCAAGACCACTGTTTTAAGCGGTAGCCTTGGCTTTTTTGATACCCTTCTATTATAGAATTATTTTTTATAGAATTATTTTTTCATATTTGTTAAACATCAATTTTCTTTTACTTGTTCCACACGTTCCTTTAGATAGTGGTTAAATAAGTCAAGAAGCTCTTCAGGGGTGGCGTCTTTGGCTAACTTACAATTGATTGCAACTGCCCCAAAGCCCATCCCACTATTTGCCTCAGCCGCCTTCTTTTGAGCACTAGTCATCTCATCAAACAAGACTTTATCATCTTTTAAAACAACTGCTAGTATTGGCTGATCAATAATCGTTTTAAGACTGACACTTATAACATTATCCCATTCAATAGTGACGTATCTAGGTGAATTGGGGGACGAAAAATCATGGAATCCTTGACCATCAACTACTAACAAATAGCGGTCAGTCATCATTTGACGAATAACTAATAAACTGATCATCGCGAAACCAACAGCACCAATGAAAGCCACAATCAGAGCTAACAGTCTATCCTCTTCATAGCCTTTATAAACAGCAAATAGAGCAACTCCAGTCATCACTACAGCAATAAAAGCAGTGATATACAATTTCGTTAACTTCTTTTTTACTACCCGTTTACCCACATCTTCAGTCGCCTTCACTTTTAATTCCTCTTCTCTCCATTGATAATTATGATAGAAGCTCATGATAGCTAGCATCTTTCATTGTCATTTAACAACAATCATAGCAACGACAATCATAGCACCAACAGTCATAGCCGATACACAAATAGGAAAAATCCAATCAGTGTGACCAGTATACTATACAACGTACCTATCAAATAGTATTCAGCAAAGGCTGGTTCTTTAGCAATTTTATTGTATCTCGTGATGGACTTAGCAGTCATAACAATAGCTAATGCAGCAAATTGACCAAGGTTGAGAAAGATAGCCATGATCATTCTTTCTAGGTTTCCAATCAAAGCCCCTGCCCCTGAGACGGTTTCTTCAAGTGGTTTTTTCTGAATGATATTTCTTTCAGTAACCTCTTCTTCATGGTAGCTTTGTTGGTACTTCCCAAACACCAGTTTAAAGCAAATATTAGTTGGCTTAAACAAGAGTAACAGATAAGCTGACCAAGATAGGAATAGGGACCATACCTCTGAGTCTACCACCGTTTGCGGTAGTCTAAGAGCTAATACACTAATCACTAGAAAGCCCAAGAGCAGATGGCTAGCCTGATCTAGTAGAAAAAGCCACTGTGAATATTCCTTCGCTATCACACTAAAACGACGGCTCCAAAAATATTTTATAAAATCTACGATGGCTTGAGCAAGTGATAAGCTAATCCAATACCGCAAGGCTACAAATGAATCATCATATAGGATAAAGGCTGATAAAAACGGGACACTATATAAACCACAATGAACAACCAATGCCCTTAACTCTTTTTGCTTACGAGCCGCCATCTGTTGTGTTTGAAAATAATAGTCACCAATCAAGTGGCAAAGGATAAAGTATTGAAACGTCAATGGTATCATCTTAGCCCTCCAACTCAAATTCAGTCAGTGTCTTTTCAATTGCAAGCCGTGTGGAAATAAACTGATAATAACCAGTAGATTTTATCTTAGCATTGACCTTTTGAGGTGTACTTTTATCAATCCGAGCTATTTCCACTTGTGGCACAGTTAAATCATAGCCCGTTTCTAACAGACGCTTTCGGACAAACGCCCGTTGACTAGTGACCCATTTACTTTCGATATAATCACTCAGTTGCAAGGTCTCATTCACCAGATCAATAACGGTTGAGGAATAACCAACCGAAACGGCTATACGACATTTGGCCACATCAGCAATCTCGTGCACAGCTTTGATAGCATCTCTCGCATGCCAATAGGCTGGTCCATCAGCTCCAATACTGACTTCTTTTTTAATTGACGTTGCCATCGTACCGACTCCAATCCCAAAACGAACGGCGATTGGATCGAGAGCAAACCGAATCCGATCGACAATTTCCAATAAATGCTCCCCACTTTTTAATAGCCCTTGAAACTCATCCCCAAGAGTAATAGTGAAATTAGAAACGATGACCTCTTGGTACATTTGATTAATATCCTCTAGCGTTTGATTTAAAAACTGTTGCGTTTCCTCCCGATCAGAAATATGACGAGAGGACACAATATCACCAATCACTGCATAAAATTTCACCCGATGACCCCCTTTGATTGTTAGCTTACAACTTTAAGTCTAATTATCGATGTATCTATTTGTGCACGTATCCTGTTCATGTACCCTGTTTGTGAATCTTTTCTATGGCACTAAGGAAAGCTGATTCTCAAATACTATTGCTATTACTACTGCAATTCTTATCACTATGGCTATTACTATTGTTATTACTATTACTTTTACTGATAGTTTACCATTGAAAGACAAAATTATCCAATTTATAAGTTTGATATACGCGTTTTCAAACTTATAAATTGGATTTCATAGCCTGATTAATCCTACTAATTAGTATTAGCTGAACAACACGACTTAATCAAATGATCTCTCAATCACTCACTGTCTTTTAAATGGCCTAGCGATTTTAAAAACTGTATCGCCGATTCATGATAACCAAATCTATGCCCATAGTCTTTCAGTAATGAAATATCATGAGTCACAGGATAGCCCGTTGTAAAAAAGGTCTTATAGAGTTCTAAATACGATAACTCTGCTTCTTCAGCACGTTTTATCTCACGACTCGTATCGTAGCGAACACGTTTAAAATCAATATCAGCTATTCCTGCCTCATCGATTGTTAGAAACATGTACTGAGCTCGTAAGTCTCCATGTAGCCTGTACCAATCATTGACTGGTTGTCCGATAGAACCCGGATTGAGAATTAATTGATCATTACTGGAGTACCTCAGAACTTGATGGTGAATGTGTCCATAGATAGCTATATCGGCTTCAAACTCTTGAAATAATGGGGCAAAATTTTCGACGGGTCGAAAGGTGTGAAGCTCAGGACCATAGTTTTTCTGTGGTAAATGATGAGTCAAACTGACAATCAAGCCATTGACCTCTTTGATAGTTTGAAGTGGCAATTGACGAATAAACTCGACCCTAGAAGGTGAAATATGATCTAACAAATAGTGCGAAAGCTGAACAAAATAAACATCTGTTTCATCTGTTAAATCAACATTGCCATCCAGAGCTGCTAAAAAACAATCCTCCCAGTTTCCTCTGACATAAACTGATACATTATTCTCTTCCAATAACTCAAATAACGCTTCCCCACCTGGACCTGGAAGTAATAAATCGCCTAAAAACCAAAAGTCCGTAGCCCCATTTGCATGTGCATCTGCAAAGACTGCTTCCAGTGCTGTTTGGTTACCATGAACATCCGATAAAACCGCTATTTTATGAATCAACTCTACCCACCCCTCTGTTACTCGTTCATATTTTTCATTCTGACAATCTAGTAACTAGGGCTATTATAACAATTTTGGGATCATTTCGGCAGACTAAACGTTATGAATTGAATGTCATTCCATCAACAGATAGTATCAGCAAAAAATCCGATCAGAGAAATAACCTGCCAATTCTTTTTCGTTCTTACTCTCAAGAAATTGCAAAGAGACTTGTCCGTAATCATCCAGAGAGGACCCCGTAAAGAAATCAGACTGATTGCTGATCATCGCCATAAAACGCTCTTCTAACTTCATCATTTTCTTTAGAGAATCATATATAGTCTTCTCAGATACGGTATTAAAAGTATTTAATAAAGCTTGCCTATCCGCATCAGATAAATACCGTAGAATTTGAGTCGATTTCTTGCCATAGTTTCGATCAAAGCCATATTCAGTAGCCACTACCCAGGTCATTAGTCGAATCAATTCATCCCGAGTCAGATTCAAGTAGAATTGAGATAGTAATAATTCCCCTCTTAACGTAGCTTTCAAAACATTGGTCGACTGCCACCAAAATTCCTTGATAGAACTCGTCACAAGCTCTTCAGACGGCTCACCAATCCAATAATCACGATCACTCGGTTCGATAGTCCCTTCAATCCGTCCATCTTTGTCAGCTATAATCTGAGTCAGACTATCAGATGATAAATAACGCTCTAAAAGAGAAAGAGCCATGATTTGAAAATCGATACGATTTCCGTCTTGATAAAGTACTAAATAAGTATAGCCATTCCCATCAGGATAAAGATTAGGACCATCTGCTTCTGGCTCAGTTACCATCAAGACATCTCCAAAATGACTTAAAAAACTAGCATCCTGTTTATACTTGCCCACATCATCGGTGAAGAAAACAACATCATAATCCCGATAACCGTCAGGTGGAATATTGACATTGACACGAGAACCATTCATTGCAAAAACTCTAATATCCTCTTGCTTATTATAAAAATTCATCAAGTCTTTCATGATACCATCTGCCATACTAAAACCCCTCTCTTTTGAAAGCTTTTATAGTGTTAGACGAAATATCTGATCCCTAATTTTACTGACCATTTTACCTTTGAAACTACCACTACCTTTCCACATTATCGCTAACCGCCGTTAACCAATGCTAGACACTATTAATTATTATTACTCATTATTAATCATAGTTAGTCATTATTGCCTATAGGAAAGCATCTTTTTACACTTTTATATATTGTTACTTTTTTCACTATTTATGTCCTTCCATGTCAATTATAACACAAAAGCAGCCTCATCAGCTGCTTGTTTAGAATAAATATACTTCTATTATTTGTTTATTTTACTATGTTTTTCAATGTCAATCCAAAAGAAATGAGCTGCCATTGCAATTATTACCTTTATCACAATGTCTTGATGATTCTGACTATATTAAAGAAATTCTCTCTGTGACTTGTATCCCAATGACTTATCTGGGAACAAATCTCGTTCTAACATAAAACTCTGGGGAAAAGTGAATTTCGGTATATTCAAAAATTTCCCCACTATCAATATACGCCCAATTCTGAGTTTGAGCGATACAGTTTTTATCACCCAAAACTAAATTATCTCGGTCCATTTTTTCTGCCTTAACAACCCGATCTGCCATTTTAGAACCAATGATTTTCAGACCAAGTGTTTTTTGGATATACTCGTAAATCGATTGAGAGGCTATTTTCTGATTTAAGCCACTAACTATCTCTTCTCTAAAATAGCTATCATCGATCATCATGGGTTTCCCACCAATGATTCTTAGTCGTACAGCATGGAAAACAGATTCGCCTTCATCAAAGGTACTTTTGTTAGCCAGTTTTGCATTTACCGTTGATTGATTAAAGGATAAAACAACTGTTTCAATATCGTTGTGCTTTATCTTAGAAGGTCTCATAATATTTCCGGTACTAATCAACTCATCAGTAATGGGAACACGGCGTAATACAACATTAGAGCTTCCAGTTTTGCTATACACTAATCCTTCTATGTTTAAAAGTCGAATAGCTTTCCTTACAGTATTTCTAGAAGCATTATATGCTAACTCCAACTCTTTCTCCGTTGGTAAGATTTGATAATGATCAAATTCCTCGCTATAGATTCTTTTTTTTAAATCCAAGTAGATGTGATCAGATTTGCTTTTAATAGACATGATAGAAACCCCTCTATTAACGAGTTTTAAGAATAGAATAGTCACTTAAGGTATATCCCATTTCCTCTATCATACCTTTAAACGCCTTACTCGTAAACAGCGAAAGCTCTTCTTCTCTTCGATCGGTCAAGCTAGATATTGCCCGTAATTCTGAATCTACTAATCCTGGATGACAGATCAATTCACTCACTTCTGATACTGATGAGCTCAATAGTTCCTTTACCAGTTCTAAGGTATAGGGTTGATTAGGTGGATTTATGAGTTTGGTACCAGCAGCAACAACATCTCTTTCTTTCAAAACGTCATTCAATCGTGGATCAACTAAATTCCTGACTGCTACCTGATATTGTAAGGCCAAATTAGCTATAATGGTCGCCATACCTTCATCATCAATAATATTTTTATGGTAGGTTAAATGTGTTAATTCTAAACCACTAGATAACAAAAACTCAATTTGCTGTTTAAATTCATTAAAAACAATATCATAGTATCTTTTGTTTTTTTCCTGTTCACTTAACTTAACGAACGTATCTGTGTAAAACAGAGGTTTCCCAACATTAAGAGTCAGATGTATTCCCATACGTATCAAGTGTTCTTTTTTTGCCAACTCAATGGCTTGTTGAGAAAATGGACTTGTCGCAATGAGATTTGTTTCAGTTACAACTCCTCTATCTATTGCTTGAACGATTCCTTTTGAGACACCTTCCGTTAACCCAAAATCATCTGCATCTATTATTAAAAACTTTTTACGACTCATATTCTGCTTCCTTCTCTTGTTCCTTTAAAAGTAAGGTTCGATCTCCGGCTTTAAAGAACGGATAGTACATGATTGTATTGATCACTAAAAAGAAAATTTGCATAACTCCTAATTTCCAACTTCCTTGAATCAAACCTACAAAAAAGATAGGGATAGGCATGCCTAGTATTGAAGCTTCAGATGGTGCAGGAACTAGTCCAGATTGAATCAAAAAGTAACCGATGATCAAATTGACTATCGGAGCAAATATGTATGGAATCGCATATAGGGCATTAAATACGATCGGTATTCCATAAATCAAAGGTTCGTTGATTCCAAAAATACCTGACGGTAACGAAAGCTTTCCTAGGGTTTTATACTGTTCACTTTTAGCATTGAAAGCCATTAAAAAGTTTAGTCCTAATGTAGCTCCACCACCACCAATTGAAGTACATAAAATCCAAAAAGCTAATCCAACAATATTAGGTAAGGGTTGACCATTTGTGTATGCTTCTAGGTTTTGAAGATCAAGTGGCATAAAGACAGTTAATAAAATAGGCATTAAGACCAACATACCATGGATTCCCATCATCCATAGAAGCCTAGATAACAGCGTAATAATAATCAATGCTACTAATGAGTTCCCTAGATTTGTGATAGGTGTTTGAATCAGTGTAAAAATAACACTGTGTATATTGCCAAAACCAGTTAAACTAAATAGATATCTGAGTATCATCGCTATCAGTATAATGACAGCAGATGGTACTAAACTAGCAAATGACTGACTAACCATTGTCGGAACAGATTTTGGCATTTTCAAAATCCACTCATTTTTGATCATGATGACATATAATTTTCCTATCGCAAAAGCCGTTAAAATGGCAACAAAGAATCCTGCACTACCCAACCATTCAAATGAGATATAAGTAGTTTCATCAATTAATTCTAAGGGAGTGAGTATCAGAAATGCTATGAGTGAAATGATACTAGGGATTATAGCAGGAATCTTTTTGCTCTGTACATAGACGTAAGTGATACTCATAACAGCAATCAAAGATATAATGTTCGTAGAAAACTGGCCACCAAGAGTAAATATTTCTTTTAGACCAACGCGTTGGATAAACTCTTGATAAGACTCCACGGGGAAATTGGCAAATAGCGAAGAGAAAGCTCCTACTATGATGACTGGTAAAATCATCGTCAAACCTGATGTTAATACTTTTAAAAACGATAAACTGTCCAACCATTCATTCAACTTCTCGAGTTTCTTTATTAACGGACTGTCTGCACTAAACATTTTATTTCCTCCTTTTTGGGTTACCCCTGTTTGATTACGCTTTCATATTAGTTTAACCCAATAACAATGTCAAGCTTTAAATGTTAAGTAGTGCTATTTTTAGGCAGACGAAAATACAAAAAAACGCTGAGGCGTTTTTTTACACTATTCTGTCAGGTAATTCTCCCTCAGCGCTTTTTGTTCATTTAGACTGATTTGCAAGATATTGGTGATATAGTAGCTTAAACTCCCGTATTTTTCATTGATAATCTCAAAAGAGTGGTCCAGATATACTTGATCAACGGACAATAGTGTCTCCAATATTGCAGCTTGTGCTGGGTTGGTGAAACTAGCTGACATTGCTTTGATTAATGCTTCATTCGCCTTTTTTCGCTGTTGGTTAGTCTTAAGATAATCGCCCAAAATCTGTTGTTTATTGACGCCTAGAATTGAAAGAAATAATAACGCCCCGACGCCTGTTCGGTCTTTACCAGCAAAGCAATGAAACAGTGTAGAACCTCGTTCTTGTAAAGATAATTCAGTAATAAAAGTATTGTAACCTCTTTGAGCAGTGTCGTTAGTAATCATCTCTTCATAGATTTTCTTCATTGCCTGATCAACTGTATCTTCTTTAGAAGATACTAGCATACTTTCTAAACTAGCATTCATCGTATGGATTCCTGCCATGATATCGATATGATGGTAGGTAGTGCCCTCTAAAACATCATCTGGCTCTCTTTTGATTTCATCCTCACTTCTAAAGTCGATAATTTTCTTGAGTTGATAGTCCTTTTCCAAAGTCCTACGATCATCTTCCGATACACCTACTAACTGACCAGATCTTAAAATCCGTTTAGATTTGACAGTTTGCCCACTAGCTGTTTTTAACCCACCAAGATCTCTAAAATTAACAACTGTTTCCATAAATAACCTCCAATATTGATCCTATATACCTACTAGTTTATCATCTTTATCATCCTTGTCCCCCTAAATTTGGCCAATTTAAGCTCGTTTTATTCTATTTCTTCAATCATATTAACGTAGTGGAGTCAAATTATACAACAAAATCAAACTTATAAGCGATATAATGATTATCTATCGCTTATAAGTTTGATAATATTTTTGAAAACAACTAAATCTGATATGATGATGCAAAGAAATCAGCTACCTTGTCCATAGTGGGTCCCTTAACCATATGACTTTCATTAGCCGCATGAAAAATGATAAAGGGATTCAAATGCTTTTTGACAAAGTCATTCGTTTGCGAAAAGGGAATCTTCTCGTCTTCTTTCCCATGCCAAAAATACAGTGGAATTTTAGGAAGGTGTTGATAATAGCTACTTAGATCGTACAATCTCATCCAACTGGTCAAATCGTCATAGTCGCGTGGTAAAAAAATTCCTCTTTCCGAAATATGTGTTTTTAACATCTCCCTATAAGCTATTAAGGATGGTGAGCCCATGACACAAGCGGCTGCATTAATTTCGGGATGATGGGTCATCAACGCACATGTCGTCATACCTCCCATTGATACACCGCCGACGCCAATAAACTCATTCGTCAATTTGGCACGCTTGAAATAGGCTATGAGCGATTCAAACTCGAACAAGTTAGCATGGATACTTTGAAAGAAGGTAAAAGAAGGAATATCTGATACTGGTGTTTTACGCTCACCATGATTTGCAGCATCTGGCAAGATGACCCGAAAACCTTTTTGGGCAATCTTTCTCCCTTGCGTTAATACAAGTTCCTTTGACGTTTGCCATCCATGATAATAAATAATGAGAGGCAATCGCTCATTGATTCTTTCTTTTGAAACAACCTCTAAAACAGGAACAATTCCAACTTTTAGTTTTCTAACCTCTAACTTCATACACGATCCCCTCACCTAAATGGATTGATATAGTCGTTCTATAGTTTACCATAGACCATTATTGGACGGTCGTCAGATGCTTATAGCCATCTAGAATTTATCCTTCTAATGCGTTTCTCTTTATCCATATAAAGAAAAAATCTGTTAAAGAAAAATTCTGTGCTAACAAAAAAAGAGCACAAAAATAGACCTAACAGGATTTGCTGCTTCTTGTTTACATACATTTCGTGATGGAGTGTCTAAGTGTTGCTCCAACTTGTAATTAAGCACCTGTTAGGTCGTATTCAGTTTGTAAGGAATAATTCAAACTCCCACACCTTTCGGTTGTTCGGTCTTTAAGTCTCACGACTAGCGACCATTTTTTGTAAACCTAAATTCACTTACATTCAGCTCAAAGCTTGAAATGTTCAACTAGCTTTCATTTAACAAACATCCATAAATCTAACGCCGATTTTTTCAATCCCGACTCAAATCTACAGCCTATTTTTATCTAAAGAACTAATTGTGGGAATCTTCGGTTCCTTACACTCATAGTGTAGCATAGTATGTAACCGTTTGCAACTATAATAAGTAATTATTTTTCTCTTCAAGGTGTGTTGTAAAATAAATTCCAACAGAATCGCAATGATAGAGTCAATCGTTTTTCTAAAACATCAATCTATGCGTAATTTCAAATCGTCATCGCTGATCAACTGCTGTTTATTGATGAACAGTAATCTAGCTATAATTGCTAAAGCGGTTGGCAAGACGAAAAACAAAAGGATAATCACCAAGACCGATTGCATGGATTGATCTCCGGCGTTATATGCCGCAAGTGGCCCTACTAGTCCTGAAAAGCCAAATCCTGCACTCAATGGCGTCCCCTGAATCTCAAAAATAGCACCTAAGCCACCTAAGATAGCCGCGTTCAGAATGACTGGAATGACGATTTTAGGGTGACCAACCACATTAGCCATCTGTACTTTTGGTGAACCGAGGAAATGAACGAGTGAGCCACCCACGCCATTAGCTTTTAAACCTAGTAGCGCTAGCGTAAATCCACAAGCTGTAATCCCCAAATTAGCAGTTCCCGAGGCAATTCCCTCCAGTGAAATCGTCAGAGCCACCGCAACAGTTGAGATTGGTGAAATGATCATGATGCCAAATATCACAGCCATTAAAATCCCCATCAAAACAGGTTGTACTAGGGTAACTTGGCTGATTAATTCGCCTAAAGCTGTTGTTATCTGGGCCACTATTGGATAAAGTATCGTGCTAATCGACCCAACAATAACAAGTGTTAGTGTAGGTAATAACAATATATTGTAAGCCTTCAACCTACTCCCCACCAACTGGATAAAGTAAACGCCCAAACACAAAGTGATGATGATATTTAAGATATCACCAGTGCCTTTAATCATGAAAATGCCGTTATCAATCTGCCAATTTTTAGCACCAACTAAGGCTACCAGAGCTAAGGTAGCACTTTGAATGGCAGTTAATTTGAACAATCTACTACTGACTAGTGCACTGACTGGCGCTAATAAAATCATCGACAAATTAGAAATGTCAATGATGGTCTTAGCCATCGGAAATATCGGCAACAACGCCAACATCACGTTTCCTAACAAGGCTGCGGGGACCAAAGACACCACGGCTCCAACACTCACGCCATTCAGAATATTCATCATAAATGCTTTAAAGGCAGAAATAGGATTAGCAGAAAGCTTATGCTGTAAGACATTTGGTTGCTCTTTGGATGTACTTATTACTTCTGTTAACTTAGTCATTAATTAACCTCCATGAACTTTGCCATTCTAGTCATCGCTAACTTAAGATTTTCAAAACTCGCAGCGTAACTCAGTCTGAAGTAGCCTTCTCCACTAGGAAAACAGGCTCCAGGGATGACAGCAACCTTAGCTTCTTCTGCTAACTTCAGACAGAATGCAAAACTATCTTGTGTCATTCTTTGCGGTATCTTACAAAATAAATAGAATGTTCCCTTGGGACTAACAAAATCGATCCCCATTTCAGACAATTTCGAAACGACAAAGTCTAACCGACGCTTGTATTCGTCCCGCATCAGAACAGCATCGTCGATGCCAGCCGTTAAAGCTTCCAAAGCTGCAGCTTGGGCAATGGCTGTGACGTTGGTAATAGTGAATTGATGAACCATTGCAATTTTAGGAATAATAGCTTTGGGAGCAGCTAATATGCCAACCCGCCATCCAGTCATCGCGTGGGATTTTGAAACACCATTTAAAAGAATCGTTTGCTCAGGCAATAAGCGACCTAATGAGACATGTTTTTGATCATAAATTAGCTCACTATATACTTCATCAGACATGGCATAAACCGGATACTTCTTTAATACCGCAGCAATGTCTTCTAATTCATTTTCATCGAAAGTTGTTCCAGTCGGATTATTTGGGAAATTTAAAACGACTACTTTCGTTTTAGGGTGTTCTTTCAATGTTTTATCTAAAACTTCGGGGTTCAATTTAAAACCTGTTTTTGAAGTATCGATGAAAATTGGTGTTGCACCATTCATAATGGTAATAGGAATATAGAGGGGAAACGTGGGCACAGGGATAATCACTTCATCTCCTGGATTTAACAAGGCTGTTAATCCTGCATATATCCCCCCTGTCGCTCCTGCAGTCGCAACAATTTGGGTTGATGGATCATAATGAACATCATATTTTGACTCCAGATAATGAGACATCGCTTCTCTTAGATCTAATCGTCCGGATGAATTCGTATAATGACTCTCATTCTGTTGAATGCTTTTAATACCAGCTTCTTTCACATGCTCTGGTGTATTAAAATCTGGCTCCCCCACTGTTAATTTCACGATATCTGCTATCGTTGATATTTGCTCATTAAATGATAGAATGCTCGATGGTTGGATACCATCCAATCGATGATTTGTATTTATTGTTAACACTTCTTTTACCCCCATATTTTAGTCTCCTTATAAAAAAATCCCCTCAATCACTAAAGACTGAGAGGAGTCGATCATTAAAAGATCAAACAATACTTTTAACTCCCTCACAGTCATTTATTATGATCTGCGAGGGCCAACACGAAAAACTTTTGGCTCACAGATCAATCGTGAAAAACCAAAAGTAATAAAAATTAGCTTGTTTGAGTTTTAATGAGTTTGACATTTTGATCATCCCTTTACAAGTTGGGTATAGCTTACCTAAAAAAGATACTGCTGTCAACAGTATCTTTAGTCTTTTGTAAGAATAGTCTCATTTTATTTTAATTTTTAATATTTTATTCCGCAGCCTTGATGGCATCAACAATAGCTTGTAAGTAACCAGCCGTATCGGAGAAAGTTGCCCCACTCACAACATCAGCAGGACTATCATCCTCGCCAAGACCTTTCAATTCTCCAACTGTTGCTTCCAATTCGCCAGAAGTTTTTCCTAGGGCAAACTGAATGACTGCCGCTAGATTATCCGAATAAGTATTAGTTGCACCACCCTTTTCAGACATCATTTTAGAATAGGCATCATTATTAGCTTCTTTAGACGCTAGAACTAAGCCATCTTTAACGTCAGCGCCAAATTCGTCATTTGAGTTAGGTACGCCACCAAAATCAGCGGCACTCACATACTGGAATTCATCTAAAGCAGCAACTGCCAACCGATCCCCATCTAAACCGACAGTGATAACCGCAAATGATTTATCGCCATGCGGTGAAGCCAAGACTTGGATTTCTTTCAAGTCAGCATTATCGGTTTTTATACCTTCATAAATCTTTCCTTTAGTGGCACTGTCAATAATTGCTTGTAAATAACCAGCAGTATCGGAGAAAGTTGCTCTACTCACAACATCAGATGGATTGCCATCCTCTCCTTGGTTATTTAATTCTGTCACTGATTCTTTGAGCTCATTTGCCGTTTTACCCTTTGCAAACTCACTAATAGCATTAATGCTATCGTCCCACGTTTGAGTGGCGCCACCTTTTTCTGCCATCATCTTAGAATAAGCGTCATTATTTTCTCGTTTACTTGCCAATACTGTGTCATCGGGAAAAGCCTCTCCAAAGCCCCCATCAGCATTTGGAACACCATCAAAATCAGCAGGAGATACATATTGGAACTCGTCTAGATTAACACCCAGAATCGTCTCAGCAGACATTGTGACAGTCACCACCGCAAAAGACTTGGTCCCATGAGGAGCCGTTAATAATTGCCTCATGTATACCTTATCTGTTGGAGCCGCGTCAGTCGAACTACCATCTGCAATTGTAACCTCATTTGGCGTTGCTTCTTCCTCTTTACTTTCTTCCTTCTTCTCCGTTTTCTCAGTCGCTGTATCATCTGACCCTGAGTCACCATTTCCATTGGATGAGCAGCCTGCACCTAAAAATAGTGCTAATAATGCCATTGTTGTTAACGCAATCTTTTTCGTTACTTGTCTCCCTCCATTTTTAATTACTGAGTGACATTCCTTCCTTTTTCATTTTATCACATAATGTAAGCGCTATCAACACTTAGTTATTTTTTTCACTAAATGGTCAAACAGCTTTTAATCGAGTAGGAGGAGCCTCACGGCTCCGACCTCTCACACCACCGTACGTACGGATCCGTATACGGCGGTTCAATATCTTGCGTAAGCAGACTCTACCATTTCGCTTAGGGATACTAAGCCCCAGTGGTGGAGTCTTTCGTTTGTAAGGGCCCAGTGAACCTCTGGTGATTTAGATAATCTCCAGTATTTCTTTCTGGAATAACCGATTCTTTTGGCACTATCTAAATTTAATCCATATTTTAATAACTTCGTTATTTTTGTTTTTGGTAGTTTCCATCTTTTGAGAATAAGCTGTCTGATTC
>NZ_ATXL01000002.1 GCF_000421665.1 Bavariicoccus seileri WCC 4188
TGCGGCAACTGGTACGATGTATTTTTCTAGCCATTGAATAAAACCATTCATCCTGATGACCTCCTAAAAAGTAGTTGTAGTACTCACCAACTGTGGTAAATACAAATTGTGATAATGACTGACCGTATTAATTGCGATAGAACTGATACAGTAGTTGTAAATGGTAAACGATAGATAAACGATATAAGAGCCAACTAATATCATAGTTCCACAAAGATTTTTAAATCTACTGCTATTTTTAAATCTACTGATAACAATTAACTAACAAGCAACTAATAAGCAACTAATAAGCAACTAATAAGCAATTAACAAGTAATTAGCAAGTAATTAGCAAGTAATTAGCAAGTAATTAGCAAGTAATTAGCAAGTAATTAACAATTGATTACTAATTCATCAAAAATAGAAGTACTAAATTTGTTGAGCCACCTCCAGTTTCTTTGTAAAACCATGATCACCAACTGACCATCACCTTAACACACTTAATTAGTTTAACGAATTACGTTAATTTAATATTCTTAACTAATCAACTAGACTTAATTAATTTAATTAATTAACTAACACAATTGTAAGGAATACGCTTACAATTGTCAATCGTTTTTCACTATTATCACGACAATATTTTAGCATCATAGAAGCTCACATGGATACCCTATAATTCTAACAAATACGGCTTAAAGGCTGACATGTCGGAACATGCTTCTGTCAAAAGAGGTCTTTCAACACTATTGCTGCTGCCCCTAAAACTGTCGCCTTCTCCTTTAACTGAGATAATACAATGTGGTTTTCTAACCGGCTTTTTTCCGTCAATGCTCTCTCAGAAATAACCTTTCTAATCTCTGGCATCAAGAACTCTTGACTATTCATCACGCCTCCTCCCAATAAAATCTGATCGGGATTAATGATATGAATCAAATTAACGATTCCAATTCCAATCATTCGACCAACACTTGCTAGAGCCTTTATCGCTAATGGATCACGATCTAATGCGGCTTGGTAGACCTTCTCTGGCGTAATATCAGGCTCACTCCAGCCCATTTTTATGACCTGCCTCACAATAGCATCCCCAGTGATCAACGTCTCCCAACAGCCATAATTACCACAACTGCATTTTATACCTTGATAATCGACCACCATGTGGCCAACTTCACCAGCAATATCTTGCGCTCCATGCCGCAATCGACCATTAATAATGATTCCTGAACCGACACCTCTCCCGATACTGATTCCAATCAAAGTCTTAGCATCATCAAAATTGCCAAACCAATACTCACCAAAAGTCATTGCTCTTGAGTTATTTTCAACTATAACGGGATAAGGAAATAGTTCCTCTAAAAAAGCTTTGATAGGCAGGTGACGAAATCCAGTACTTGACGCATATAGAGCTTCACCAGAAGCAATACGGACTACACCATGCATTGCGACACCAATCCCTAGTACCTTATCCTGGCGCTCTGACAAATCATCTAATACCCATTTAATCACTCGACTCAGTTCAACCAAATAGTCATTTTGTGAGATTCCTTTTGAAACAGCTTGATGACGGTGATATAAAACATCGCCAACCAAATTAGTCGCAACAACCCGAATACTATTGGATCCCGCATCGACACCAATTACAAAATGACCATCCCGTTTGAGGAGTAATAAAGTAGGCTTCCTACCGCCCTTTGACTTCCCTAAAACACTCTCTTCAACTAAGTCTTCTTTGATCAATTCTTTTACAATAGCACTTACTGTAGGAGCTGTAATCCCCGTTTCTTTTGAGATCTGTGCCCTAGAAATAGGTTCGGCTAACCTGATTTTATTTAAAATTGATGTCTTATTAACAGACTTCATAAGTTGGAACGTTCCTCGTAACATATCACACCTCCTAACTTTAAATTTTCCCTTCACTCTATTTTACTTTATTTAATTAAATTAATTAAATTCTTTTGAAAATAATGTTAGCGTTTCAAAAACTTTTATCTTGACCATTTACTATCATTTTTATTATCAGCATTATCATAAACCTATCATCAGCATCTTTTAACACCCATTAGCAGCCATTAGCATCTATTAGCAGTCGCCAGTAGTCATCAGTAGTTATCCTGATTTACACATTATATATTATTAGTTATATACTATGTATCGTAATACTAAAAAATAAAATATTCGGACAACTATAAAAAGATCTGGGACAAGAATAATGTCCCAGATCTTTTTACAGTTATTTTCTATTTCAAAACGCGTTCATAGGTATATTTTCCCATGCTCTTTTGCAAAACAACTAGTGAGAGAGTTAGTAACACGATTCCTATGACCCCAAATATCCACTGATTAACCAAGAACAAGCCACTAAATTGGCTCAGTAATACCATAATAATCGGTAGAACAAAGAAAACAGATTTTTGTTGAGCCTCCTCAATCGATTTCGATTTAACAGATGTTTTAACAATCAAAACGATTGTCAGTAATGACAAAGCGGGAACAAGTAATATTAAAACGAAGAGCCATGTCAAATTAGGAAGAGCTGAATTCTGTCCAAGAAAGCCAAGAACGATATTAACTACCACGATCATCACTATAAAACCACCATAGGTAACAGATAAACTCATGACTACTGCTGCATAAACTTTTGCTTGGAAAATCTGTTTGATGGTCAATGGCGTATAACACAATGTTTCTAAAGTATGCTTTTGTCTTTCACCCACAAAGGAACTTGCCGCCATCACTGAGGATGCCATAATAGGAATTAATAAAAAGAACAAGGGAAGCATCATGTTAAATAACAAATTAAACACTGACAACCGTTCATCAGCTTCTCGCATACTTTCAGGGATAACCGCTAAAATCTGCGTAAAATCACTGGTATCGATTGGTATCATAAAAGTGATCAAGACCATTCCAATTGGAAACACGACGGTAAACAGGAGAGGAACAAGGAGTAATGTCAAAAAATACTGTTTATTTTTTACTACTGCATTAATATCTTTACGAATCAGAGGTAACTGACTTTTCGTTAAAAACCGTGGAATCAACTCATTTTGCGACATATTGTTTGCTCCTCCCAGCCTCTACTTCAGACACTTTGCCTGTCACCTTTTTTTGGGTTACTAGTGCAAAGTAAATTTCTTCTAAAGATAATTGACGAGATGACACTTCAAAAATATCTGCCCCTTTTGTCACTAATTTTGACACAATTGTGGGGATTTCATACTCATCTAAAACATCTACTTGGTAACGATTTGGTCCAAGTACTTTACAAGGAATCCAATCTGGTGGAAGACTGCTTTTGAGTTCTAGCTTAGCACCATTAAAAACAAGTGCTCTTAAGTCGTCAAGACTGCCAGTAGCTAGCAGTTGGCCATCATCGATCAGGCCATACTCAGTACATATTTCCTGCGCATAGCGCAATTGGTGGGTACATAAAAATATGGTTGTGCCTGAATCTTTAGCTAACTGTTGGATTAACTCATTAACTCCCTTAGCACTTTCGGGATCCAGTCCGCTCGTTGGTTCATCTAAAAATAAGATTGATGGGCGGTTAATCAAAGCCCTAGCCAAAGATAATCGCTGTCTCATCCCTGTTGAAAACGTTCCCAAAAGTTGCTTCTTCGCCGGAGCTAAGTCGAGCAACTCTAATAACTCCTCAGCTCGCTTTACCGCTTCTTTCTTGCTTGCACCATATAGTTGTCCATAGAATACAAGATTATCCTTGGCAGATAAATCATCATACATCGCAGCGTGTTCTGTCAAAACACCAGAGATTGCGTGTATCTGACTCGGAAAAGCGACTGGATCATAGCCATGAATCAAAATAGAACCACTATCCGGTTTAAGGATACCATTCAATAATTTGACTGTTGTCGTTTTTCCTGCACCATTTGGCCCAAGAAAGCCAAAAACAGTCCCCTGTTCAACCCTAAGATTTAAACCGTCTACTGCTTTTTTTCCATTATCAAATATTTTTGTCACACCTTCAGCTTGTATCACCAACATACTGTTGACACCCCTAACCATTAATTAACGATAGATCTCAGTTAGAATCACTTGCTAAAACTCGAACTAGTTAGTTTGAGTGATAATTGAAAATACGCAAGAACGATCCACTTGGGAGTATTATACCGTAAACTGTTGACACCCGATCACCTATTTAACTCATCATCTAACAATGTAAGCTTTTATAACCTTTTAGAGCGATACTTTTAGGGCGATATCAGAAGCTAATAGCTAATTAAAATGCCTTAGTAATCTCAAACTAGTATTCACATAATACGCAATAGCATAGGGAAAGGCTGCATCATTAACTGTAAACTCTGGATTATGCCATTCAAAGGGTGTTCCTGTTCCAATGAAGACAAAAAAACCTGGAATGAGATGAACATAATTTGCAAAATCTTCTCCGCCAAGCGTCAAGCCAGTCTCCTGATACTTTGCAAAATCACTCACTACATCCTTGACTATAACGCCTAAGTCAGTATCGTTATACAGCGCCGGTGTGCCAGGAATCCATTCTATTTCAAAAGACTGTCCATATAGTGCTGTTGTATGCGAGATTGTATCCGCAAATAATTGCTTTACTTTTTGTCTAACTGTTTCATCAAAAGTCCTGATTGTCCCTTCAAAAAAAACATCACTAGGGATCACATTCCACGTATTACCACCTTGGATATGCGTCACACTTAAGACAGCAGAATCTGTCGGAGCAATATAACGACTGATGATAGCTTGAGCATTTGCGACAATCTGACTTGCAGTCACGATTGGATCTTTCCCATTTTGAGGTGCTGCTGCATGTGTCCCAGTTCCAATGATTCGAACGGCAAATTGATCAACAGCAGCCATCAATGCTTCGTTTTTAAAGCCAATCGTTCCTACCGGGAGATCTGGTTTATTGTGAAATCCGATAATAGCAGCAACGTCCTTTAATGTACCTGCTTTTATAAGCTCACGAGCCCCATGATTTGTTTCTTCAGCCGGTTGAAAGACAAAACGAATCCTTCCCTTTAGGTTGTCCTCATGCTTCTTTAATACCTCTGCAGCTGCAAGTAATGAACTTGTATGGAAATCGTGCCCACAAGCATGCATCACGCCTAGTGTTTCGGAAGCATAAAGTAAGTCAGTAGCTTCAACAATCGGTAAAGCATCCATATCAGCTCTTAGTGCAATCGTTGGACCTTTGTTACTATCCCCTATATCAGCAACGACACCTGTCACTAATGGAAGATCTAGCGGGGTAATTCCTAACTCTAACAATTTTTTGGTGATCAGTTTTGTAGTCTCAAATTCCTGACCAGACAACTCAGGGTGAGCGTGAATATAATGCCTTGTTTTGATGGCCTTAGTCACCACATCCTGCTTAATAGCGATTTTATCTGTCATTTCAGCCATTTTTTACCTCCTCTTCCATTCCAGTTAAATGAACAATCATTTCATATGTATTGGGATCTTCTACCATCCTATTACCATTTATCACCTACTAGTCGCCCCAAACTTCTTCAGCAATAGATTTGATAAATGCAATTTTAGTCCATTGTTGCTCTTCTGTTAAGACATTGCCTTCTTCAGTCGAGGCAAAACCACATTGTGGGCTCAATGCTAGACGATCTAAGTCGATAAATTGAGCTGCTTCGTGAATACGGTCGATGATAACCGCACGATCTTCTAACTGTCCGGATTTTGAGGTGATTAATCCGAGCACAACTAGTTTATCCTCTGAAACTAATTTTAAGGGCTCAAATCCTCCTGAACGATCAGAATCATATTCTAGGTAATAGGCATCGACATTTTCATAGTTGAACAACGGATCAGCGACAAAATCATAAGAACCACTAAATGCCCATTTGGAATGATAATTACCGCGACAGACATGTGTGTTAATGATGAGATCATCCGGAAGACCTGTGATAACTCGGTTATTGATATCTACAAAAACATGCTTTAACGCTTCACGAGCTCCAAGCTCAGTCTGTCCCTCCAATAAAGGAATGCCATCTGGAGGCTCTGCCACTAGTAAGCCCCACGTGCAATCATCAAACTGAATAGTTCGAGCACCCGCATCATAAAAGTCTTTGATGACTGTTTGATAGGCTTGAACAATAGCATCTACCAAAGACTCATTGGTGTCATAGAATTTTCTAGCATCAGCCAATTCTTCACCAATGGTTAAAGCAATCAACAATTGGGCTGGAGCAGGAATCGTTTGCTTGACTTGTGTGCCTTCACTCACGTGATCTCTTACAAACTTAAAATCTTCCACAAAAGGATGATTTTCGCCACTTATTTTTCCAGTGACCGTTACTGTACCAGCACGAGTTTCTTCCCCTACAAATTGGTACCCATGATCTGGAACTTTGAAACTAATCCCATTCAATCCCCAAAAGAAATCTAAATGCCACCAACTTCTTCGAAACTCACCATCTGTGATAGCTTTGAGACCCGCTTTTTCTTGTTTTCTGATAAGATCAATGATTTCCTCATCCTCAATCTTTCTAAGCTCATCATGAGTAATTTCTTTCTTTATAAACTGCTCCCGAGCTTGTTTCAACCGCTCTGGTCGCAAGAAACTTCCTACGATATCATAGCGAAAAGGTGAAATGGTCCGTTTTTGAATTGTTTTGGTTGTCATAACTATTTTCCTCCTAATGATTTTCTGATAGCTACTATTACTGTTATTCCCGACAAAAAGAAAAGCGCCCTTCACAGCAGTCTAAATACTGTAAAGGGACGCAAAAATACGTGTTACCACCCTAATTTATAATAGTCTCACGACTATTACCTCGACGGTTTCCGATAAAACCCGGCAATTAACGATTGCTCCCGATGAAAAGGCACTAACCCTTTCATAGCTCAGAGTTCATCTTCACTGATAACATTAGTCCCCGTTCCCACTCTACCGGGTTCTCTTCCCAAACGTTATCAGTTACTCTTCTCCTCAACGCTATTTTCCTATATGTATTGTTCTTCAAAAATGAAGTTGTGAAAATCATAAAGGTTACGTTCTCATTTGTCAACACTTATTCTCATGTTACTATCATTAAGTTTTAATCATTTGCCTGATGACACGTCACAGATTGGTCCTATTATAGACGATTCCTGACTCAGTCACCACTATATCAACAGCTTGATCATACTCCCCTAATGGAATATCTTCACGAAGTAATGGAGAAAAAATCGGTAAAACAGTAACAGCTTTAACTTGATTACTTCTTAAGAAATGATCATAGAACCCCCCACCATATCCGAGACGCTCCCCCTTAAGATTACTTGTCACACAAGGAACAATAATCAAATCTAACTGAGCAGGTTCGATTATAGGCGATTCTCTCTGGGGTTCCAACAAGCCAAAGGAACTTTTAGTCAAGGCATCGTAATTCTGAAACTGATGGATCACGAGTTGGTGCTTTCCACTAACTCTAGGGACACCAACTCGTTTCTGCTCTGAGACTGATCGATTGATCAACTCTCTTGTATCGAATTCGTCTCCTACTCCGATATAGGTAAAGAGACATTGGCAACTAGTGAATTCAGCCATAGCCAAGATAGTTTCTGTGATGGCTTTCGTCGCCACGTCACGATAGTTTCTATCCAGGGAGCGTCTTTCTTGTAATATCTCATTTCTAAGCTTTTTCTTAGCGACCAGTAACTGTTGCTCATCTTTAAGATAAACCAATGATCTCACCCGACTCAGTGATGTCCATTCTCTCTGCTGCAGGTACTTTCGGAAGGCCAGGCATCGTCATGATACGCCCAGTAATTGCTACGATGAAACCTGCTCCAGCGGATACTTTCACATCACGAACTGTGATCGAAAAATCTCTAGGCGCTCCCAATAGTTTTGGGTTATCCGAGAACGAATACTGTGTTTTAGCAATACAGACCGGCATTTTATCTAACCATAATTTCTCTAAGGTTCGAATCTCTTTTTTGGCTTCTGCCGTAAAAGTAACCTCCTTAGCTCGATAAATCTCTTTTGCAACGATCTCGATTTTTTCCGTGATTAGCAAATTATCATCATAGAGAGGATGATAATCTGCAGATTTAGTGTCACAGATATCAACAACAGCCTTCGCTAAATCGATAGCCCCATCCCCGCCTATAACAAATTCTTCTGCCAAAATAGCTTTGACACCTAGCTTGGCACAACTTTCCGTCAACCATTTGATTTCTTCAAGCGTATCCGATGGGAAACGGTTAATAGCTACTACCACCGGAACACCATATTTTGCAATGTTCTCTAAATGTTGTTTAAGATTCGCAAAGCCTTCTGAAAGAGCTGATAGGTCTTCCTTGCCTAATTCTTTGATAGCTTTACCACCATGCATTTTAAGTGCTCTGATTGTGGCTACCACTACGACTGCGTCAGGAGCTAAGTCAGCCAAACGACACTTGATATCAAAGAACTTTTCAGCCCCCAAATCTGCACCGAAACCAGCTTCGGTAACGGTGTAATCAGCTAATTTAAGAGCTACCTTGGTAGCCATAACAGAGTTACAACCGTGAGCAATATTAGCGAATGGTCCACCATGGATCAGAGCTGGTGTATTTTCAACGGTTTGCACTAAGTTTGGTTTGATAGCATCTTTTAAGAGTAACGTCATCGCCCTCGTTGCCTTTAAATCAGCTGCTGTAACCTCCTGATGAGACTTGGTATAAGCTACGACTATTTTCCCAAGACGTTCCTTCAAGTCGTTTAAAGACGTCGCAAGACACAATATAGCCATAATCTCAGAAGCAACAGTGATATCAAAGCCAGTTTCTCTAACCACTCCATCAGATTTTTTACCGAGCCCGATTACAATATTACGAAGCGCACGATCGTTCATATCGATCACCCGTTTCCATACTACTCTCTTTGGATCGATATCGAGTTCATTCCCTTGTTGTAAGTGATTATCTAACATGGCTGCTAGTAAATTATGAGCTGACGTGATGGCATGAAAATCACCAGTAAAATGCAAATTAATATCATCCATAGGAACAACCTGAGCATATCCACCACCAGCTGCCCCACCTTTTATTCCAAAACATGGTCCCAAAGACGGTTCACGTAATGCTGATATGGCTGTTTTACCAATTTTATTTAACCCCATCGATAACCCGACATTGGTCGTTGTCTTGCCCTCACCAGCTGGTGTTGGGCTAATAGCAGTGACCAAGACTAACTTGCCATTCTCTTGGTTTTTCAAACGATTTAAAATATCTAATGAGACTTTTGCTTTATAGTGACCATATAGCTCTAACTCGTCATCCAAAATTCCTAATTGATCAGCAATCTCGTTAATTGGTTTCATCTTAGCTTCTTGGGCAATTTGAACATCTGTTTTCATATCCACTAATATATCGCTCCATTCATCTGTAACCTGTATTGATAGTGCACCATCACCAAACTATGACGTAAAGCGAACATTTACTAACAAAAAAACTTTTTAATACGCCATTAACACCCATTCTATCATGTTATCTTCTAAAAATGGAGATAATGTTCTTTTTTATTTCAAGAAATAAAAAAAAGAAGCTAAAACTAGCTTCCCTACATCTTATGATCCTATGACTACAAGAACTCAAACTAAATAGTCCCTATAGTTTTAAAAGTCTCAACGTAATTCATTCGATTTATTTTTTCAAGCGTTCTACATCACGAGCAATCATTAATTCTTCGTTTGTTGGGATGTTATACACAGCAATTTTAGAATCGTCAGAAGAAATTAACGCTTCATGACGAACATTATTCCGTTCATCATCAATCTCACATCCAAAGAATGTAATTCCTTCAATGACATCATGACGCACTACAACAGAGTTCTCCCCAATACCAGCTGTAAAGACGATAGCATCTACGCCATTCATGACAGCTATATACTGAGCTATATATTTTTGAACGCGGTCAATAAAGATTTCATAAGCAACTTGGGCGCGATGGTTACCCTGTTTGGCTGCATTTTGAACATCTCGCATGTCGCTAGAGACACCAGAAAGTCCTAATAAGCCTGATTTGTTATTTAGTATATCAACAAAATCATTAATATCATTGATGCCCGTTTTGTTCATCAAAAAACCAACTAACGAAGCATCTATATCACCAGAACGACTCCCCATTGTGAGTCCACCGAGGGGTGTAAAGCCCATAGATGTATCCACGGATTTTCCACCATTGACAGCTGTGATTGACGCACCATTCCCTAAATGACAGGTAATAATTTTTAATTCCTCAATGGGTTTACCCATTAATTTAGCACAACGGTCAGCAACATAACGATGGCTCGTGCCATGAGCACCATAACGGCGTCCTTTGTATTTTTCATAGTATTCATAAGGCACTGAATATAAATACGCTTTTTCTGGCATTGTTGTGTGGAATGACGTATCAAATACAGCAACACTAGTGATGTCAGGCAAGATTTTTTTAAATGCTCTGATACCGACAGCTTCAGGTTTATTATGTAATGGTGCAAATTCAGCCAAGTCTTCCACTTTTTGGATATCTTCTTCTGTATCCATTCTTGCGGAATCCTTAAACGTTTCGCCACCTGCGACTACGCGGTGTCCGACACCAGTAATTTCGTCGAAGTTCTTGATGATTCCTAATGCAGTTAATTGTTCAAGTAAAATCTCAACAGCCTCTTCGTGGTTCTTGATTGGCTTTTCTAACTTGAATTTTTCATCGTCCCCATATTCGATTGTCACATTAGCAACTGGTAAACCGATCCGTTCGATTAACCCTTTCGCAATGACTGTTTCCTCAGGCATAATGAATAACTGAAACTTCAAACTTGAACTCCCAGCATTGATAGCAATTGTTTTTGACATGTCTTTCGCTCCTCTGTTAAATTCTAGAATAACTATATCATATTTTGATGCCATTGTTTAAACTTAGCTAAAAAGTGAAGCAGTTTATCCGAATTCTTCACATCTGGTATTTCACCAATCAGTACAGGATCTGCTTGCTTTGCCTTCTCACCACGTTTTTGAACGATCAAAATGCTTTTTTGTTGATGACTATCCTTAAAAAACGAGACTGGTAGTGTCAGAATTGCTTGGATATGAGCCTCTTTGTTAAGAAAAGCAATCATATTTTTGGTGTTCTCATCATTCAAGATGTGTGTCGGTAATAGAAATAACCCAAATCCATCTTCTTTCAACCACTTCAAACTTTGTTCAACCATGAGCTCATGGGTATAACTTTTTTCCTCCGACCGCTTTAATTGGTAATGTTCAGCGACTTGATCAATCGGATAATAGCCAATTGGCAAGTCAGACACAACAAAATCGACGGGATCAATTAGCAGGTTTTGCAAACTGTCTTGATGATGTAGCTTGACTGGTTGCCCTGTCAATTCAACCATGTTCTCAGCCAAAGCCACCAACAGATCATCATTTTCGACACCATCTGCTACTACTTGATGGGTTTGTTCAAGATATTCTGTCACAGTCACTAATAGATTCCCACCACCAACAGCAAGGTCTAACAAATGAATCGATGGTTGATCTGCGACAAGCTCTTTGACTAATAAAGCAGCAATCAAAGAAACTGCTTCTGGTGTCATCATATGATTTGCTTGAATATGATCTTCTTTGCAGGCATGAAAATAGGCTAACTGAATAGCTAAACGCCAATCTTGCGGCGTTTTTAAATAATCACTAATACTTTGATAGCCTTCGTTTAATTTCTCTACACTTTGCGGACTTGGTAACCCATCAACAATTTGAGCCTTCTTACCATGGGCAAGGTTCTGTAATGTTTCAACGAGTGCCTCAACTTCAGATGAGCCTAATTCCTCTTTTAAAAGATCGATGTTTTCTTGTAGAATACGGTAGCCAGTTAAATGTGCTTTAGTCATTTTTTCCCACCTTTCGAACTAAGATACTATAAAATAGTCTCCTTATAAGTTATATTCAGAAATAACTAAAGATTATTCTGAAAGAAAAATCTTTCAAATAAAAAAGGCTGGAACCAAGTTCCAACCTTCCTCTGTTTTTAAGGTGATTATTTAGCCGTAGGGTATACAGAAACTTGTTTCTTGTCGCGACCCTTACGTTCAAATTTAACGACACCATCTACTTTTGCGAATAAAGTATCGTCGCCACCTTTACCAACGTTAACGCCTGGATGGATTTGAGTTCCTCTTTGACGGAACAAGATTGATCCACCTGAAACGTATTCTCCATCAGCTTGTTTAGCGCCCAAACGACGACCGATAGAATCACGGCCATTGGCAGTAGAACCGCCACCTTTTTTATGAGCGAAAAATTGTAAGTTCAATTTTAACATCGTGTGCACCTCCCAGTGCTTTTTTAAATCATGCCCCCTAAAGAGCAACAACAATCTAGTCAATCCAACACGCTAATATAGGCTTGATATTCTTCGGAAATACTCACTAATCCTAGGTAAAGATGCTGCATTAAGATTTGACAAACGTCTAATTGCTTCTTGGACAATGTGTTGCTATCAGGTAAACGAACCTTTAAATAGCCACCATCATCAGCTGCACTTTCAACCTGAGGAACAACCTTACCGATGCTTTCCAACGAGTTGACCGTTGATAGTGTCA
This sequence comes from Bavariicoccus seileri WCC 4188, assembly GCF_000421665.1. GTDB lineage: Bacteria > Bacillota > Bacilli > Lactobacillales > Aerococcaceae > Bavariicoccus > Bavariicoccus seileri. Next base: position 12,531 of record NZ_ATXL01000002.1, read on the forward strand.
GAGCCGAAACAGCAGCACAAACGATATCACTACCATACTCTGAAAAATCAGCATGTCCTTTACAAGTAAATCCTAAAAATAACCCATCTTCTCTAACAAAATGACAAGTAATCATTTGCTATAGATTAAGCGTTGATGGCGTCGATCATCACTCTTGTATATGGTTGACGATGACCTTGTTTACGGTGTGTGTCTTTACGACGTTTATATTTAAACGTCACAACTTTCTTTTGACGTCCTTGTTTTTCAACGGTACCTTCTACTGTTGCGCCTGTTACGAATGGTGTTCCCACCTTAACAGAATCGCCACTTAGTAAAATAACTTCGTCGAATGATACTTTTGTACCTTCTTCAGCATCAAGCTTTTCAATGTAGATTGGTTGTCCAACTTCTACTTTTACTTGCTTGCCACCAGTTTTAATTATCGCGTACATCTGTGCACCTCCTGTTTGATTAGACTCAGACTCGCCAAATAATAGTGATGTTACTCAACCGATCCTCTTCAAAAGAATGCCTTTTGACAACGATAGATTGGTAATCATGCTTAGAAACTAATAATTGAGCGGTTGTAGCTGTGGTGCTACACAATTACAACATACGAATTTTACCAAAAAGACCCACTACCGTCAAGCCTTTATGCTCGGTAGTGGATCCAATTATTGATAAATTTCAATGGATTATAGATAAAGAAAAATAAAACGGTATTAAATAAGAGAGTTGGCCACATTCGTTGGACCATAAATTGGATCCAAGTCATGGATGTCATCCCATTAAATTGATAAAACAGATACACAGCTCCGTCCGCTACCGCCATTCCCAAGATAACAATGAGGGTTGCAAACAAAACATTTTGAGAGAAGAATGGCGAAATCAGTCGCGTTAAATACGCTACTACCATAAAGACACAGAGGTAAACACCGTAGTATCCAATGAAATAGGAATCATACAAAAAGCCAATTATCCCTGCATAGATCACCACGGGTTCATCAGTGGCATAAAAGCTAAACAGGGTCACTGTCATTAACAATAAGTGTGGCACGATCACATAATTTTGAGTCGATAAAAGAACCTGTAAGGTCGAGGCAAGAACACCATCTAAAAGCATCATCAAAATCATTAGTGGGAATAACCAGTAGCCACGCTTATAGTGGAGTCTCGCTAACATTACTCAGATTCCTCACTTTCACTCGAACGTTTGACCAAAGTCACATATCGAATATCATTCGTATCGGCTGATTGCTTGATGGTTACTTCTTTGAAGAGACCATATTGATCCATCTTGACAGATTCAATTGACCCAATCAATAAGGACCTTGGTGAAATACCACCTAAACCTGAGGTAACGACTTGATCCCCCTCTTTGATATCCGCATCTTGATCAATCTGTGTCATGATCAATTGTTGATTATGACTTGGATCGTTTGAGATCGTTCCGTAAACAACTTTATCATCCGATTGAATCATTGCTGCAATACGAGTATTTGCTGTATCAGAACTAGTCAACAACGTAATTTTAGAGGTTGTCAGATTGACTTCTGTCACTCGACCTATCAAGCCATTGCCACTCATTACTGACATATCCATCTCAACACCGTTTTGAGAACCTTTATTAATAATAACTTGTTCCAACCATGAATCTGGATTTCTACCAATAACACTAGCGTTGATCAATGAATAGTCGTTCAACCCATCGACGACGTCTAATTGGTCCTTCATCTTTTCATTGTCTTTTTTAAGATCAGCAACTTGGGCCTCTAACTCATATGTCGTTTCTATTTTACGTTTTAGAGATTGATTTTCTTCATAAGTATTCGTCAATGCATTGACAGAGTCTACAAAGTCCCTTAATAAGTTCCCTGGGGTACTTAATGCACGTGCGGGGAGTGCCAATACATCATTGATTCCCTTAGTGACGACTGTCGGCGCATACCGACTTGAAACGGTATATAGTGTCACTATACCGATAACACCAACTAAGAGGCCAATTAATTTTTTATTCGAGAAAAAATGGTTCACGCTAGTCCCTCATTTGTTTACTGTTTTTAAAACTCTTTTTCAATATTCTTCCATCATTCAATATCTTGCCTGTTCCTATTGCGACACAAGCCATCGGACTATTGGCAATAAAGACAGGTACCTTGGTCGCTTGAGCAACCACATCGGCGATATTATGAAGCAATGCTCCTCCACCCGTCAGCACTATACCATGCTCTATCACATCACTAGTGATCTCCGGAGGGGTTTCTTCTAAGATTGTCTTAACTGCAGAAATGATCCGATCGATTGGTTCTGCTAATACCCGTGCTAACAAGACTGGATCAACTGTAATATTTTTAGGTAGGCCAGTCACCAAATCCCGACCACAAACTGTCATGGGCTGGTACTTCTTAGCAAACCGTTCACTTGCTGATCCGATAGCAATCTTCAATGATTCGGCTGTCCTCTCGCCAATCAACACTTGGTGTTCATCTTTTACTACTTGTTCGATAGCTTGATTCATCAAATTGCCACCAATACGAAGTGTCGTCGATTTGACGATGCCATTCAATGATATAGTGGCAACATCAGTTGTGCCGCCACCGATATCGACTACCATACTACCTGTTGGGTCACTAACTGGTAGCCCGGCTCCAACAGCAGCAGCAAAAGGCTCTTCTACTACATAGGCCTCTCTTGCCCCAGCTAGCCGTGCCGCATCTCTGACTGCTTTTTGTTCGACTGGAGTTACACCACTTGGAACACAGATCATGACGTCAGGCTTGATAAAATGCTTAACTTCAGCAGCTCTCATAAAATAACTCAACATAGCAGCAGTCATCTCAAAATCAGCTATTACACCGTCATTCAATGGCCGCACGATTGTAATGCTTTTTGGTGTTCTACCAATCATGTCATAAGCTTCTCGACCAATGGCCAGAATAGCCCCAGACCCGCTATGTCTTGCGACTACAGAAGGTTCGTGACAGACGATTCTCTTACCCTCAACATAAACGATCGTATTGGCAGTTCCTAAATCGATTCCAACTTTTGCTGGACTAATTGCTAATGCCATTTAAATGTCTCCTTTAAAAATCCACCGTCTAATACCTTGATTTAGTATACCAAAATATTAAATTGAATGCTTTCGTTTCCACAACTTTAATGTAACTTTATGACTTATACAAATAAGAATCACTAAAAAGGATAAAAAAAAACCAAAGGACTGCGTTTGGCAGTCCCTTTGGTCGGTTTGTTCATTGATAAATTTGAATTAGATTTTGGTTACGTTAGCGGCTTGAGGGCCACGTGCGCCTTCTTCAACTTCAAATTCAACAGATTGGCCTTCTTCTAAAGTTTTGAAGCCATCAGAGTTGATAGCTGAGAAATGTACGAATACATCGTCTCCACCTTCGCGTTCGATAAATCCAAAACCTTTTTCTGAATTAAACCATTTTACTGTTCCTTGTTCCATGAACGAATGTCCTCCTCGTGTCTTTTGACACATTATATTCATATTCTTGATTGGTAAATAATTTTGATATTACTCAGCATTGATTTCCTAACAAAAACACTACCATTATATTAGCATCAAATGATGTTCATTGCAACCTTTTAAAAGAAATTTTGCTTGCTTCTCATGGCTATCTCACTGAAATCCGACGATTTATTACGATAATGTTTAGCACATAAGCCACTAGCTCTCTGACTCATTTAATGTGAGTGATATATGTATTAGAAAGTTAACTTTTTTGTTATAAATACCCTTCTTGCTTAAATGATATGAAATCATGGTCCGCGACAATCACATGGTCCAACACCTCGATACCAATTAATTGCCCTGCTTCGACTAATCGATTTGTAAAGTCTAGATCTGCCTTAGACGGTGTCGTTTGCCCACTCGGATGATTATGCGCCACCATAATTCTAGCTGCAGATTCTTTGACAGCTTCCCGAAAAATCTCTCTTGGATGAGCGACCGAATTGTTTAAAGAGCCAGCGAAGATCGTCTTTTGCATAATGACATTATTCTTAGTGTTAAGGTAAAGTGCTATCAACTTTTCTTGGTGTTCATCTGCCAATTCCTGTACAAACAACCGACCAGCATCTGTGACTGAACGAATTGTTTGCCCACGAATTGGATCTGCATTCACTAACCGTTGACCAAGCTCAAAAGCTGCCTTCAATTCGACCGCTTTTACCTCTCCAATTCCCTTTATCTGCTGTAGCTCAGTTAAAGAAGCCCGCCGCAAGCGTGTTAGATCCTTAAATTCATGCAGGATGTGTAAGGCTAATCCCATCACTGAATACTCTTTTGAACCTGTCCGTAACAAAATGGCTAATAACTCATGTGTGGCTAGTGCATCTGCACCTTGATGTAATAAACGTTCCCTTGGTTGTTCATTTAATGGGAACTCCTCTTTTGTAGAAATAGAAACGACCATTTGACATAAAAACCCCCTTCACTCATCAAAAGACGAGAAAAGAGGGCTACTATGATTTATTAGCTTTTTGTCTTTTTTCTTTGTTGCTGCAGACTAGGCAGATAATCCAAAGTCTCCAGATAATCCAGATGATCCAGATGATCCAGATGATTCAGATGAAAAGATCCTATCAGTTGGCGAAGATAATCTAATGAGTCATTACTAGATTGTTGGACCAACTAATGCTAATCGGACTTCCGATATAAAATAGATAGATCCAAAACAAATCAATTGCGTGTCAGTTTCTCTATACTTAGATAAAACAGCTTTAATCGATGGATAGAAAGTCACATTATTTGGCTGCAACCACTTCGTAACCAGATATTTAGTCAAACTATGGGAATCATCAAAGCTCGTCAAAGCAATCGGATATTCTGGATACTTTTGGCGTAGAAAATCTAGCATTTCCGCATAGTTTTTTCGCGTTAGTGCACTAAAGACCAAGACAATCGATTTACTCTTAAAAGCTGGGTTTTGTGTGACCGTCAACATTAAATGAGCAACTGCTGCCACATTATGAGCAGAATCAATATAAGTAACGGGATAAGTTGACACCTTTTCAAATCTGCCTGGCCATGATGTATGCATCAATATTTCGGGTAATCTTTTTTCTAATACATGATGGTGTTTTTTAGCCATCAAATACTCAAAGCATGCTAGGGCTAATGCCAGATTATCAACTTGATAGCGTCCAATCAAAGGGCAGGTCAAATGATAATGACTATTAGCTTGTGCATTGATAAAATCAAAACTGGTAAGTCCGCTGTCTACGTCAGTCACATTTTTAACTTTGAACTCTCTATCCAAAAGATAAACCGGTGCATTGTAAGCTTGAGCCGTCATTTCTACCGTATACAAAGCATCTTCTGGCATACGACCCACATAAACAGGCTTTCGGCTTTTAATAATACCAGCCTTTTGCATAGCAATCTCATCAATCGTATTGCCTAACATTTTTTGGTGATCTAGGCCTACTGTCGTAATAATCGTTACATCAGGATCAATCACATTTGTGGAATCTCTAAGCCCACCAATACCTACTTCTAATATAGCGACGTCTGGCCTCATCTCAGTGAGAAACACAAAATTCATCACGGTCAACCACTCGAAAAAGCCTAAATTATCTAGATCATTTGGAAAACACTCTGCAATCATCCGATAGGTTTTTTCATAAAGAGTGACAAAATCACTTTCTGTGATCTGTTCATCGTTATATTTGAGTCGCTCGGTTACCGAATACAGATGGGGAGAGGTAAATAACCCAACCGAAAAACCATGATCAAGGAGCAAGCGGTCTAAAAAAGCACTCGTAGACCCTTTCCCATTTGTTCCCGCAATATGAACAAATGACACTTCTTGCAATTCTTTGAGAAGAGGCTTTGTGATCCTCTGCATCCGCTCAAATTTTTGCTGACCACTTTTAGCAGCATACAACTTCTCAACTATAGTGTTGAAACTCTGACTCAATTCACTATCTCCTTATGGCTCATCAGTTTTGTTGCAAGGTCTCGATCCGATCAGATACTGACCGATGTTGCTTCACATAACCTATACGCTTTTCTTTTTCTTTTGTTACAATTTTCTCAGGTGCCTTAGAAACAAAGCTTTCATTCGCTAATTTTTTGTCGATTCGTTCGATTTCTTTGTCTAACTTCACTAATTCGCCCTCTAACCGTTTGATCTCCTCATCAACATCGATCAACCCTGCTAGTGGTAAATAGATCTCCGCCCCATCGATTACAGCCGTCATAGCTTGGGCAGGTGCTGTCACCTGTTCTGAGATGGTTAAATATTCAGGATGGCAGAAACGTTCCAGATAAGCCGTATTATCAATCAACATCTCTTTTACAGCATCTTGAGTCGGTTTGATCAGAATAGTCACTGGTTTAGAGAGTGGTGTATCCATTTCTTGGCGAATGTTTCTGACTGCTTTGATAGCTGCAACTAAAATATCTAGCTCTTTAACTGCAGTAGGATCAATCAAAGAGTCATCTACAGTTGGGTACGGCGCTACAACGATTGACTCAGATTTGTGAGGTGTACTTTGCCAAATCTCTTCTGTCACAAATGGCATAATAGGATGAAGCAATCTCAAAATGTTATTGAGCGTGTGAGCTAAGATCGATTTAGTCATATGGACTGCTTCTTGATCATCACTAGTCAGTGTTTCCTTAGCCATTTCAATATACCAGTCACAATAATCATCCCAGATGAAATGATACAGTTGTCTACCTGCCTCACCAAATTCGAACTTATCAAATAATTCAGTTGTTTTTTGGATGACTTCATTCAATCGACTCAGTATCCATTTGTCGGCAAGTGTTTTAGGACCGTTCAAATCGATATCTTGAACAGTAAATCCTTCCAGATTCAAGAGCACAAAACGACTGGCATTCCATATTTTATTGATGAAATTCCATGATGACTTCATGGTTTCTTCACTATAGCGAACGTCTTGACCTGGAGCTGAACCAGTCGCTAAAAACCACCGTAGTGTGTCTGCCCCATAGCTATCGATGACATCCATCGGGTCAACCCCATTACCAAGAGACTTACTCATTTTACGGCCATCTGCTGCACGGATTAACCCATGTAACAAGACATTTTTAAATGGCCTTTTCCCTGTAAACTCTAAGCTTTGAAAGATCATCCGACTAACCCAAAAGAAAATGATGTCGTAGCCAGTCACTAATGTATCTGTAGGAAAATACCGTTTGAAGTCTGGATTATCTGCATCAGGCCACCCCATCGTTGAAAATGGCCATAAGGCAGAACTGAACCACGTATCTAAGACATCTGGATCTTGCTCCCAGTTGTCACTGTCTTTTGGTGCATCAATGCCAACATACATCTCACCTGTCTTTTTATGGTACCAAGCTGGAATACGATGGCCCCACCAAAGTTGCCGCGAAATTACCCAATCATGAACATTTTCCATCCAAGTCAAATAGGTTTGTTCAAAGCGTTTAGGGAAGAAATCAACTCGATTATTCGGGTCGGACTGGTTGTCGATAGCCCGCTTAGCTAAACCGTCCATCTTGACAAACCATTGAGTAGACAGCATTGGTTCAACCACTACTCCTGTTCTCTCTGAATGACCAACACTATGGACCATATGCTCAACTTTGTCAAGACGTCCCAGTGCTTTTAACTCAGAGACGATGGCCTTTCGGGCTTCTTCTCGTGTTAACCCAGCATATTTCCCAGCATTCTCATTCATAGTTGCATCAGGATTCATGACGGTAACACGTGGTAAGTCATGACGATTTCCGACCAAAAAGTCATTAGGATCATGAGCCGGAGTAATCTTCACAACGCCAGTCCCAAAGTCACGATCGACGTAAGTATCAGCAATAACTGGTATTTCTTTATTGAGCAACGGAAGAGTAACGGTCTTACCTATGATGTCTTGATATCGCGGATCATCCGGATGAACAGCAACCGCAGTATCACCAAGCATGGTTTCTGGACGAGTCGTCGCAATCTCAACGACCCCACTGCCATCTGTTAATGGATACGTCATATAATAGAGAGCACCATCATCGTCTTGGTGGATAACTTCAATATCTGAAAGTGCTGTTTGTGCTTTGGGATCCCAGTTGATGATATACTCACCACGGTAAATAATTCCCTTGTTATATAAATCAACAAACACCTTTTTGACAGCATCACTCAAACCCTCGTCCAAAGTGAAACGCTCACGGTCGTAATCGACTGAAATCCCCATCTTAGCCCATTGCTTTCTAATGGTACTAGCATAGTCTTCCTTCCATTCCCAAGTCTTCTCTATAAACTTTTCGCGACCTAGATCATAACGACTAAGACCTGACTCTGCCAATTTTGCCTCAACTTTTGCTTGCGTAGCGATTCCAGCATGATCCATTCCAGGCAACCACAGCGTGTCGTAGCCTTGCATCCGCTTAAAGCGAATCAACATATCCTGTAAAGTAACATCCCATGCATGTCCCAAGTGAAGCTTTCCAGTGACATTGGGAGGTGGAATAACGATTGAATACGGTTTAGCCTTAAGATCCCCACTCGGCTTGAAAACTCCTGATTGGATCCATTCTTGATAACGTCCCTTTTCAACCTCAGATGGTTGATACTTCGTTGACATTTGTCCTTTTTTACTTGCTCCTATTTCAGCCATAGTTGACTCCTTTCTACTCATCAAATTACTCTTTCTACAAGTCCTAAAAACTCATCCGCCTTAAAAATTGGCCACAAAAAAAGCCCCACACAACTGTGTCGGACGAGTTACCGCGGTACCACCACACTAATGATCAACAGCTAAAAACTTAAGCAGTAATCACCACTTTGTTTGATAACGAAGTCTGACTCCGAAACGATTCTCCCAAGCAACCTTCCTAAGTGAGATATAAGTCTCTTTCACCATTCAAGACTCTCTCTATAAATGCAGCACTTAGTACTCCTCTTGATCACCGAATGTTGCCATTAGTGTAGCATGACGCGCCTGAATATTCAAACTTTAAGTATAAAAAATCTCTTTAGTATAGCGAATAATGTCCCGAACAGCTGCTTCGCCTTCGATTGTCGGCAAAATGGGATAGACGTGTTCCATATAAGGTGCTTCGACATAATGAAGGGCTGGGGTCACTGTTTTGATGAGATGGGCAAATTTTCGAACATCTGCTAAGAACATATCGTTTGTACCTATATAGATAGCCATTTTTGGCAGTTTTTTAAATGGATAATTGATAGGGCTGACTAGCGGATCAGATAGGTCTAAATCACCAGCATATAGTTTTGCGATTTCAAGTAAACCGGCCCTTGAAAGGGTGGCATCATGACTCTCATTTAAAACAATGTCTGGATTCGTCATACTAACGTCTAGCCATGGTGAAATCAACACTAAAGCCAATGGCTCATATTGAGTAACCTGCATGACACTCATGATCAAACCACCGCCTGAAGAATCACCTAAAACGATACTTCTCTCTTGCGCTTCTAACCACTCACTAGTCTTTGAAATAACATCAACAGCAACCTCATCAGGTACCTCAGGATAAACAAAAAGCTTAACTGGCCGTTTCAAAGCTGTTGCTAATCGCCATAAAAAGCGGTAATGATACTCTGTAGGTTGTTCCACATAGCCTCCACCATGGATATAAAGTAAAGGAGCAGCAGGGTTTCTGGTCGCAGTGACACTTTCTCCAATAGTCTTTTCATTTTCTGCCGTATCAGCTCGAGATAATTCTCCTTGTCTTTTTAATTTAAGCCCCGGATAAATTGTCAATTCTAAATTTCCTTTAAAAATATCTAAGCTGTAATGGATGTAGCGGCTACGAGGTGTTCTAAATGGGATAGAACCCTTAGCTAGCAAAAAGCGCTTTAATACAGCAAACAGTCTAGGATCTTCCAAAATAGGTTTCGTAGTATATTTGGGAATAAAGAACCGTGTGATACGACTAGACCAACTTCTTTTTGTTACCAAGGGAATCCCTACCAAGGCAGCAGCAAGTGCTGTTACCAAATACTTACTCTTTTTCTTTACAATCTGTTGCCACCTTTTCGACATTAAAAACCAATAATCCTAATCCTGTCATACATACCAACGAAGTATACTCAACTTATACTCAACTTATACTCAACTATATGCTACTTACTTAATTCAACGGAACATACACGAGCTAAAAAAAGAGACCACAACGGATGCTGTGGCTCTTTCTCTTAGCAATTAGGCAACTAAGGCTTCTTTTGCGGCTTCAACAGCTTGATCATAATCAGGTTCTTGTGCAATCTCTGGTACAAGTTGTTCATATGTAATCTTACCATCTTGATCGACTACAATAACCGCCCGAGCAATAATATCTTTATCTGGCACATAAAGTCCTAGTGCTTTACCAAATGCTCGATCTGAGTCTGGGACAGTTCTCATTTCAATACCATTAGCAGCACACCAATTATTAAACTCTTCTGCAGTATTGACAGAAATAGTTGCTAATTGGACACCATCCAATTGTGAGACTTTCTCATGGAAGGCTTTCGATTGTGCATCGCAAACACTTGTATCAATATTTGGTACGATGCTGAGCACTGTGACATGATCAACCAAATCTGCATTAGAAAATGACTTGCCATCTGAATCAGTCAATTTAAATTGTGGTAACTCTTTTCCAACTATCGGAAGATTACCATTAGTTTCTATTGGACTTCCCTTAAATGTTACTTGCATACATCCCGCTCCTTTTTAGTGTAATGATATCTGTCGTCGAGAATTTACTCGACCCTTACACTAAAAATTATAACTAAAAATAGAGTGAAAGTTAATTAATATGGTTTAGCCCTCCTATAAGAGATCATCCATCTCTTCTAATTCAGTCTGAGAACCAACCGTTTTAATGTTTTCAACCAAGATGCCTTTAACTGAGTCATCAACTCGTTCAGACACAGCTATACTTTCTTCATAATAGTCACACTTTTCACTTTTTGGCTTCGTTTTTGGCGCTGGTGGAGCAAATACAGTACAACAATCCTCATATGGCAGGATTGAAATGGCAAAACTTCCGATATCCTTCGCCAATTGGATGATTTCTAACTTGTCATAAGTAATCAAAGGTCTTATAACCGGATAAGTTGCCATAGCATTAATAACATCAAGACTTATCAAGGTTTGAGAAGCCACTTGTCCAATCGATTCACCAGTAACTATGGCTAGTGCTTCCCGTTCAGCACAGAGGTCGTTCATCACCCTAAACATCATTCTTCTGGTAATCGTCATTAAATAGCCTTCTGGTATCTTTTCTTTGATTTCTTCTTGTGTCTTGGTGAATGGAACAGTGATAAATTGAATATCACCGCCAAATTTGGTCAAGATCTTTGTCAGATCCTTCGCTTTTTGAACGGCCTGAGGACTAGTATATGGCGGACTAGCAAAATGAACCGCCTCTATCTCAATGCCACGTTTCATCGCCAAATAACCAGCGACCACTGAATCGATGCCTCCAGAGAGCATCAATAACGCACGACCACTCGTTCCGACTGGCAAGCCACCAGCACCAAGATAAACTTTTGTGGTAATCAAGGCTGCTTCCTCTCGAATTTCAACCTTTACCGTAATATCTGGCTTCTTCAGTTGAACCTTTAGCCCTTTGAACCGGTCAACAACAGCTTGCCCAAGTTTTCGGTTGATAGCATTGGTATCAAGTGAAAAAGTATGATCAGCACGCTTAGTGGCAATTCTAAACGTTTGACCAATAAGGTCTTCAGTTTCCAGTAATTGTAACACCGTTGCTTCAATTGCAGCCATATTTTTTTTGACTTTATAGACTGGCGAATAGGATTGAATCCCAAAAACAGACTTCAAACGTTCTAATGCTTCTGAGATGTGGGATTCATCTAGATGAATTTCCAAATAATCATGCCCAGCTCGAACAATCGTATCCCCTAGCCCATCAATCTGCCGTTTAATATTTTTGGCTAATTGCTGAGTAAATCTTCTTTTATTTTTTCCTTTAGTTGATAATTCGCCGTAACGAACCAAAATATACGGTTTCAAAGTCTCCACAACGCGTCATTCTCCATTCTATCCTTACCAATTGTTTCCTGCCTACGCTATCGTTTTCTCACTGTCTTTTTTTCAATCACTCTATTTAACAATAGCTTTAATTAGCCACAGTATAATTTATCCATAGCTTTAGTTCGCCATAACCTTAGTTTCTAATGATTTTGAAAAACAGTTTTAAAGTGATTCGCATGTTTTTTCAAGGCTTCACAGACATGTTCGATTTCTGAACTAGTCGTTTGGTCAGAAAAAGACAAGCGTATTGCTCCTTCTGCCACTTTTTTCTCGATACCCATGGCAAGTAGGGTTTGCGGGCCACTATGTGTTTTACTAGAACAAGCACTCGTCGTGCTCACATAGATCCCCTCGTCTTCCAAGGCGTGTAAAAGAACTTCCCCTTTCACATGCTTAATTGCTAGACAATTGATATAGGGTACCCCGTCAGTGGGAGATAACCACACGATGTTATCACAAGCCGATATGCCTCTTTTTAGTAATTGACGTAACGGCTCAGCATTCCCGTGATTCGGGTGTAATCGCAAAGCTCTAGCCATCGCTGTAATACCAGCAACATTTTCTGTCGTACTACGCAACTGTCTCTCTTGTCCACCACCGGTTAATTGAGGTTGGATTGTTCTGCCATGCTTTTTATATAAGAAGCCAACTCCCCGAGGACCATGAAATTTATGTGCAGAAAAGGTCATCAGGTCAATCCTATCATGCGGAATTATACTTGGAAACGCTCCAAGAGACTGTACACCATCCACATGATAATGGACATTTTGATGACTTTCCAAAAGATCACCAACTGCCAAAATGGGTTGGATACTACCGATTTCATTATTAACTGCCATTAAACTAACCAAAATTGTTTCTGGTCGTAAGGCCTGACTAACTTCCTCTGGATCAACCACACCATTTTGATCAACACTCAAATAAGTGACTGTAATAAAGCCCATCGATTCCAGTTGAGCGATTGTATTCAAAACTGAGGGATGTTCAATCGTTGAAGTGATCATATGATTTCCAAATTCTCTTTTGGCAAAAACAGTACCTCTAATCGCAAGATTATTCGATTCGGTGCCACCACTGGTAAAGATAACTTCATCTTCTTGTTTCTGAATCATTTCGGCCACTTGTTTACGCGCCTTTTCTAACAGTTGATAGCTTTTAACACCAGGTACATGTAAACTACCTGGATTTCCATAAAATTGCGTGGCAACTTTTTGATAGGTGTTTAAAACGCTAGTATCGATTGGTGTTGTAGCACTATTGTCGATATAAATCATTTCTAATTTTCCTTCCATAATACTTCTATAATACTTCAGTAATCTCAGTAATAGTCTCAGTTCTCAGATAAGCAAATAACATTACCCTGTTCAATGAAAAAGAGAGGCGGCAAAACCGCACTCCCCACTGTTGTCTTATATCTATTTACCGATTCTTCAGCTAATAACAACTGCTAAAGCAACTATAACACGCGGTTTGCTTTGTCACGTTGGTAAGATTGTCGCACATTTTGTGGTGCCTCTGCATCGATCTTGGCCAACGCCTTTTCAATGATCTCAAGGGACCGGCTATAATCATATTCACGGTCAAATATTGCCAGTGATTGTTGAATTGCTAAAGCAATCGTTTCATTATCTAACCGATAACGATTTGCATATTGAATCATAGCCTCCGTTAAATGAGCATCGTCCACAATAGAATCTGTCAAATCTTCAAGGCGTTCGATTTGTTTAGCAATTGCTTCATCTTTTGCATTGAGCACCGGCAAATCAATACGAACCCGATTCAATTCACTATTCAAAGCTTCAATCATATCAGATGTTTGAAAAAAAAGATCCAAGTAAGATTTTGGCAAACCGGGGATGTTAGCTTTTTCAATATGACGCTTCATATTCCGTAGCTCAATCTCATACTCATCTAGGTTCGTTTTGATAGCTTCTTCTTGTTGTCTTAAGGTCGCTAATTGCTTCATCATGTCACTTTGTTGATGCATGATATCAGTCAACCGTTTTAAAAGAAGCTCTAAATAATCCTTTGCTAAGGAAAATGCTACAGCATTGTCTGCTAATTGTTCGTCATAATGATTCAGCTTATCTTGTTCTTCTTCTAATTGTGATTGAAACTCTGCAATTTTAACTTCCTCATTATTATGGAGGATATAGTTTTGACCCATACGGTCAACTTCTAAAGCTCCGTAGCGATTGTTTTTGAGTGCCTTCTCAAGTTGAAGATGCACTGTTTGGATATGTGAATCGACGTATTGTTTTGCCGTAATCTCAGCTTCCATTTCGTCATAAGTCTGATCAATCTCCCGTTTGACTTTGTCAAGTTCCTTACGGGCATCTCCTAATTTAATGCCTTTAATACTATTTTCAGCTGATACGATTAAGTCCTCAATAGCCTTAATATCAGCTTCAACATCGATGTCATTAAAGAGATACTTTTCACTCAATAATCGTTGGTAACCATTTTCTAAGTCTTCCACTTGTGGTTCATATGTTTCCTTTATTTCCTTATAAAACTCAGGTATTTGTTTTATAACATCATTCAGTTCAGTCATCTCAGTTTCGATCTGAGACAAGACGTCTTTTGCTTCCATATGGTCCCCTTCGTTTGAAAGAGTATGGAATTTAGTGAAGTCTAGTTCTAAATAAGATAATCGTTTCTCCAAAGAATCAAGAGCATCGCCATAAGTAAAACTTTGACTTAACAAGTTCTTTCGAAGCTCATTATAATCATTTTGGATGTCTTCACCCTTCTTACGGTTTTGTTCCTCACTATCTAATAAACGTTGTAAAGCTTTGTAAACTTTATCAATATTACGTTTAGCTTCTTTCAACTGTTGTTTTGCAAAATCAATCGATTTAGTTGCCTTTACCAGATTATAGCGTTCATTGGCTTGTTGTGCTGAAATAATCGCGGCTTCAATCTCAGGAAGAGAAAAACGAGTGATCGTTTGCCAAGTTGCTTGCCATGATTCATATGTTCTTCTCGTTTGACCGGTCAAATTCATATTTTTCAGGGTATATAATGTATCAGCTACAGGAACCGCCATAAGATCTTCTCTTTGATTCTGCAATTCTGAAATATCCTTTTTTTGCTTATGTTGATAATAATAGAATACAAAATACCCAATGATTGCGATAATGATGATCCCGATCAGTAAATTCATGAAACCTGTGCCGGCATTCATTGCCATTCCTCCAGTACTTGTGACTCGCCACAATTATTTTTCTCTGCTATTAACAATTTTAACTCTTTTTCACACGATCACTTACAGTAGTGCTAATGATTTATATCTATAAGACACCTAAAGACACCTAAACACATCTATTAGACATCTATAAAACATCTGTTAGACACCAATTAGACACAACACTTCTATTAATGATGCTACTAGTCTCTATAATATCATACATGAGTATACCAAAAAAAACGTTTAACGTCATGTATCTCACAAAAAAAGGTTATCGCTTTATGATTTTAAGCTCATTTCCCCTTGCTAAAGCCTACCAGAGTCACTGATAAAGGAAGAGCACTTCGCTTCCATTAGCAATCAAGCGTTAACAGGCTAATAATACAGCATTTTTTATTGACTGCTACACTCATGATGCGTTATAATGATGATTGTGTAAAATACGCAGCACCAATGAAGTGAGAGTGTCAACAGATCGTTACGCGTTCAATCGCGAGCACTAGTAACCCGCGGCTGCAAAGGGTGAACAGCTAAAATGAGCTGCACACGCACGATCATTGGATCAGCTATTTTACTCCAAACTATATTATTGGAGGAAAACTTATATGTCTCGTTATACAGGCCCAAGCTGGAAACGTTCTCGCCGTTTAGGTATTTCACTTTCTGGAACAGGTAAAGAATTAAATCGTCGTCCTTATGCTCCTGGTCAACACGGTCCTAACAGCCGTCGTAAATTATCAGAATATGGACAACAATTACAAGAAAAACAAAAACTACGCTTTATGTATGGGTTAAATGAACGTCAGTTCTCAAACTTATTCAAAAAAGCTGGTAAAATTAAAGAAGGAAAACATGGTGTTAACTTCTTAGTCTTACTAGAACGTCGCTTAGACAACGTTGTTTACCGTTTAGGTCTTGCAAACACTCGTCGTCAAGCTCGTCAATTAGTAAACCATGGCCATATCACTGTTGATGGTCAACGTGTTGACATCCCTTCATACGAAGTGGAAGTTGGACAAGTTATCTCAGTTCGTGAAAAATCAAAAGATCTAGTGATCATCAAGAGTTCGTTAGAAGGCCTATTCGGTCGTCCTGAATACTTGACGTTCGACGAAGATAAATTAGAAGGTTCGTTGAACCGTCTACCACTTCGCGAAGAATTGACACAAGATGTCGATGAATCATTCATCGTTGAATACTACAACACATTAAGTTAATCATAAGGCATTTCATTTTAATAGGTCGATTTCTTTATTATACGACTAGCTAATCACTACTTGTTGCTACTCTTCACACTTTCTTCGATACTCACATACACATACACTTTCACATACACTTTAATGAGGTTTTGTGTGATAGACGTGAGCAAGATTTTGATTCAGTTAACCTCTAATAAATGAATGACATAGTCCTTTTAATTGATGACTAGCCTTACTGACAATACAATTTACTGATATTCAAAAAAGAGATTTGACAAGATAATTTGTCAAATCTCTTTTTTTATAGCTAGTACTTTTTTATAGCTGATACTTTTTATAGCTAGTACTTTTTTATAGCCAGTGATTTTTTATAGCGAGTAAGCCTTTTAAAAGCGATTAGGCTGATTACTTCTTATCTTTAACAGCTAGATAAATTTGATAGCCGATAAAGCCCAAAATAAGAACTGTTGCGATCATCGTGATCAATCCTACTGCTAATTTAAGAATCACACTTGCTACCATGATAACAACAAAAACTGCAATAAAGACTAACCAGTATTTCACTGTTTCATTCATTCTGACACATCCCCTACTACTATTTAGACGTCCTATAGACAAAGCTTCTCATTTTTTATAAATGCATCTCTCTTTATAAATGCATCACTCTTTAAAATCAGCTAATGTCTTGATATCTCATTATATCATATCGCCCAACACATCACCCATAAGCAGATTTATCGGCTGTCTAAAACCGATTAAACCTAGCTTGTCTTTGTGCAACAATTTCTTCTGGAGATAGATGATCATACTGACTGAGTTCTAAGATAAAATCAGCTTTTAGTTGTGCCATGAGTGCCTTCTTTTGAATGCTATCAGACTCGTTTTCTTCTATTATAATGCGTTCAATAACCCCTAAGTCAAGCAAATCATTAGGAGTCAATTTCATTTTATTGGCAGCCTCTTTTGCTAAATTGGCATCTTTATATAGAATACTAGCAAATCCTTCAGGTGACAGAACCGAATACATACTGTGCTGCATCATCCAGACTTTATTTGAAAAAGCTAGCGCTAATGCACCACCAGATCCTCCTTCGCCAACGATCAAGGTCACTATCGGAACCGTCAATTGACTCATCACTAATAGGTTTTGAGCGATTGCAGAACCGATTCCCCTACTTTCAGCCTCTGGCGAACAGTAAGCACCGGCTGTGTTCACAACAGTTAAGACTGGTCTTTGGAACTTTTCTGCCTGTTCCATCATCCGATAAGCTTTACGATAACCTTCTGGGTAACTTGAGCCAAAGTTTCGGGCTATATTTTCATCTAAGGTATGTCCTTTTTGCGACCCAATCAAAGTGACCGGCCGACCCGCTAAGAAACCGACCCCCGACACGATTGACTTATCATCGCCATAGTAACGATCTCCATGTAATTCGATAAAATCATCTAAAATATGATGGGCTATGTCTTCAGTCGACAGTCGATCTTTAGCTCTGGCTAATTTGACAGTACTATAAGCGTCCTCTACTGCTTCCTTCTGACGCGCTTTGCCTGTCAACTTTTCAATCAACTCATTCGTTTTAGACATTTAGATCACCTCTATGCATTTTTAATAACGAGCCAATGACTTTTCGCTGTTCTTGTCGGTTTACAATAGCATCAATAAATCCTTTTTCAAGAACTTCTTCTGATGATTGGAAGTTATCAGGTAAAGTCGTTTTTAAGGTTTGTTCAATGACTCGTCGTCCGGCAAATCCGACTAGTGCTTGAGGTTCTGCTAATATAATATCACCTTGCATCGCAAAGCTAGCTGTCACACCACCAGTTGTGGGGTCCGTTAATAACACCAAATAAAAAAGCCCAGCTTTACTATGATTACTAACCGCACTACTCACTTTTGCCATCTGCATCAAGGATAAAATTCCCTCTTGCATCCGGGCACCACCAGATGCGGTCGTTAAAACAACCGGAAGTTTTTTATGTGTTGCTTCAGTGAACAGGTGCGTTAGTTTCTGTCCAACTGCTTGCCCCATGCTCCCCATAATGAATCGACTATCCATAATTCCGATCGCACATGGCTGGCCTGTTATTGTGGCTTCTCCAACCGTAATTGCCTCATCTAATCCCGTTTTTTCTTTAGTAGCTTTAACTTTTTGATCGTAGTTATCAAACGATAGTGGATTCGAAATTTTGGTTTCAGGGAGCCACTCAGTGAAACTTAATTCATCCAATAATTGAGCGATACGTTCACTTGTAGTCATCCGCCAAATATAATGGCAATGAGGGCAGAAACGTTCAACTGCTAAATCACCCACATAAACTAGTTTTTTACAACTAGGACAACGATAATACAAATTATCTGGGATTTTAGCGTGCATTTTATCCCGTTCCTGCTTACTCGGTATGATGACTTGGGGTTTTTTCTTTTTAAATAACACCCTATTCACCCCTTCCATTCATTTCAATGATTACTCGACACTCTGTTTATGAGCTTTCAAAAAGTTGCTTAAAAAATGCTCCTCTAAATAATGTGTGTCAAATGCACCAGATAGAACGCCTTTGTCTGCTATCAAAGCGAGTTGAAAGTCGATATTTGTTGGTATACCATCAATCATAAACTCCATAAGAGCTCGATTCATTTTCCGAAATGCTATATCACGTGTTTTAGCATAGGTGATGACCTTTGCTACCATACTATCGTAAAAAGGGGGTATTCCACTACCCGCAAATAAGGCACTCTCTACTCTTAACCCTAGACTACCGCTTGGAAGAATCAAATCAGTGATTTTCCCACTAGCTGGTCTAAAGTCATGTGTCGGATCCTCAGCATTTATCCGACATTCGATAGCATGACCAGTGATTTTGATATCTTCTTGACTGTAAGTCAAAGGTAAGCCACTTGCAATTCGGATTTGTTCATTAACAATATCAACTCCCGTGACCATTTCAGTGACAGGATGTTCTACTTGCAATCGGGTATTCATTTCCATAAAGTAGAAGTTTTGATTTTGATCAACCAAAAATTCAACAGTTCCTGCGTTCACATAATGAGTCGCGATTGCCGCATCAACTGCTGCTTTTCCCAGCTGCTCTCTCACATCTGAGCTAATAAAACTACTAGGAGCCTCTTCCAGAACTTTCTGATGTTGACGTTGCAGCGAGCATTCACGTTCGCCAAGATGAATCACATTTCCAAAGCTATCTCCTAAAATCTGAACTTCAATATGACGTGCATGAGTAATGATTTTCTCTAAGTATACCTGGTCATCCGAAAATACAGCTCCAGCTTCTAGCTTAACTTGGTCAAACAATTGTTTGAACTGCTCTTCAGAGTGGATCTCACGCATTCCTTTACCACCACCACCAGCTGCAGCTTTGAGCATGACTGGAAAGCCAAGTGATTTTGCTAACTCTAGTCCACTTTCGCAATCGTCTATAAAGCCTTCACTCCCTGGAATGACAGGAACGCCTGCTTTGATCATGGTTTCCCTTGCAACTGCTTTATTACCCATTCGATGGATAGCCTCGGAACTTGGGCCAATAAATGTGATATCACATTCCTCACACATCTTTGCAAACTGACTATTTTCAGACAAAAATCCAAATCCTGGATGAATAGCTTCCGCTCCAGTCGTTAGGGCAGCACTCAACAGTTGAATCTTATGATTATAAGAGTCGGCGACACGCGGCGGACCAATACAGACTGCCTCGTCTGCTAACACCGTATGAAGTGCTAAACGATCTGCCGTAGAATAAACTGCAACAGATTTGATGCCCATTTCGCGAAGGGCACGAATTATTCGAACCGCTATCTCACCACGATTCGCTACGAGTACTTTTTTAAACATTTACTCAGCTCCAATAATGAAAGTCATTTCCGCCTCACATACTTTTTTGTCACCTACAAACGCTTTTCCTAGACCAATTCCAGCGTTTCGTTTTAATTTAACAATCTCAACTTCTAAACGTAGTACGTCTCCAGGGACAACTTTTTGACGAAATTTCACTTTGTTCAATCCACCTAAATAAGCTGTTTTACCATTAAAATCATCTTGTTTCAACAATGGTATTGACCCTGCCTGGGCCAAACTCTCTATAATCAAGACACCCGGCATGACAGGTTCACCTGGAAAGTGACCTTGGAAAAAGGGCTCATTGATTGTAACATTTTTTTGACAAACGACTTTTTGACCAGGGATCAATTCAGTCACCTTATCAATAAAGAAGATTGGGTAACGATTTGGTATGATTTCCATTACTTCTTGACTAGTTAGTTCCATTTATATTTCCTCCTCATCGATCACTACAAGTGGTTGATCATATTCAACGACCTCTTCATTAGTGACGTTGATTTTCTTGATAGTCCCACTAACTGGTGCTACGACTTCATTCATGATTTTCATTGCTTCGATGATACAGACGACTTGTCCTTTCTTAACGACAGAGCCCACTGAAACAAAAGATTCTGCTCCAGGATTTGGCGCTAAATAGACAATCCCGACCAACGGTGCTTTAACAGCGATGAACTGAC
Organism: Bavariicoccus seileri WCC 4188; assembly: GCF_000421665.1. Taxonomy (GTDB): domain Bacteria; phylum Bacillota; class Bacilli; order Lactobacillales; family Aerococcaceae; genus Bavariicoccus; species Bavariicoccus seileri. The sequence goes on from NZ_ATXL01000002.1 coordinate 33,451, forward strand.
TATCATCACTATCAACTTCCTCATTAGGACTAGCAGTTGTGCTAATCACTTCTGTTGGTTCTTTTGGTGAAGAGTCAGTTGCGTGTGTGACAGCGACTTGATCATGACCACCATTACCGTTTGACTCTGAAGGACCTTGATATGGATCCTTTGATAAAATCAGTTGGTCAGTTCCTTGTGTCAAGGATAAAAACCGAATCGTGCTCTCATCAAATTGAGTGATCAGTGATTTGACATCCATGATAGTTTTATTCCTCCCAGCGTTTAAAACATAATACAGCGTTGTGGCCCCCAAAACCTAAGGAATCTGACAATACGTAAGTCAGGTCCGCTGCTCTTCCGACGTTAGGCACGTAATCCAAGTCGCACTGCGGATCGGCTTCTTTTAGGCCGCGAGTTGGTGGCACAAATTGATGACGCAAGGCTTCGATACACGTAATAGCTTCAACACCACCAGCAGCACCCAAAAGGTGACCAATCATACTTTTGGTGCTTGATATAGGGATATGCTTGGCGTGTTCTCCAAAAGCGTACTTGATAGCAGTTGTTTCCCCGCTATCGTTAGTTGGTGTACTTGTGCCATGAGCGTTGATGTAGTCAACCTCTTCTGGCTTAATACCAGCATCTTCTAGTGTTTTAAGAAATGCCTTACCAGCACCGCTGCCGTCTGGCCTAGGGGCGGTCATATGATAGGCATCAGCAGTCGAGCCGTAGCCAACAACTTCAGCTAAAACAGTTGCGCCACGCTTTTGCGCATTCTCTAAGCTTTCAAGAACAATCACGCCAGCTCCTTCACCCATTACAAAACCATCTCTACGGGCATCGAATGGAATTGAAGCTCGTTCAGGATCAGTTTGTGTCGATAAAGCCGTCAGTGCCGCAAAACCTGCAATCCCAATCTCATTGATGGTGGCTTCACAACCTCCAGCGAGACAAGCGGTCAAATCACCATGTTTGATCTTTAAATAAGCTTCACCGATTGCATTAGTTGCTGAGGCACAAGCTGAGACGATGTCTAGAGATATCCCTCTAATTCCAAACTTTTGAGCGATATTTCCCGCAGCCATATTACCAATTGTTAATGGCACAAAAAGTGGTGGCACCCGTTTTGGCCCTTTTTTAGCCATTTTTAAAATCCCTGTTTGAATGGCATGTAGGCCACCAATACCTGAACTGACTAATACACCGATATCATCTGTTGTCTCTTCAACCACCACAAGACCACTATTTTTTAATGCTTCATCACTTGCTGCAATGGCAAACTGACTAAAGCGGTCCATTCGTTGATATTCTTTTCGCGACATCGTAAGTGTCGGATCAAAATCACTTGCTTCACTTGCTACTGTTATACCTGTCTCACTAGCATCAAAACTTGTAATAGGTTTGATACCGTTTTTGCCGGCCGAAACATTAGTCCAAAATGTTTTGGTATCATTTCCTAACGAACTGACAACTCCTGTACCTGTAATCACTACTCGAGTCATTTATTCACCTTTACTTTCTTTTTATGCCCTATCATGATTAATAAAACTGTTTTTTTTTGTGATTTTCACCACTAATTGATATCTTGAAAAAACAAGGTCAGGCCAAATAACTACATATGTAACCCGCCATTGACCTCTATCACTTGCCCAGTCACATAATCATTTTGAATCAAAAAAGAGACTGTTTCACTGATATGGTCGACTTGTCCAAATCGTTTTAGCGGAATCTCTTGCAAGATTGCAGACCGTTGTTTTTCATTCAACTTAGCAGTCATATCTGTCTCAATGAACCCTGGTGCAATGGCATTACATCGGATATTACGTCCAGCTAGCTCTTTGGCAACAGACTTAGTCAAACCAATAATACCGGCTTTGCTCGCCGCATAATTCGTTTGTCCAGCATTACCAGTAATCCCGACAACACTTGCCATATTGATAATCACACCATTCTTTTGTTTTAAGAAATAAGGTGTCACAGCTTTAATCACATTAAAGGTTCCCAATAAATTTGTTTCGATTACGGACATAAAGTCTTCTGCGCTCATCCGTAGAATCAACTTATCTAAGGTAATTCCAGCATTATTGACAATAACATCTAGGCGTTTAAAACGACTAAAAATCTCATCAATGATGTCTTTTACTTCTGTACTATCGGCAACAGACCCGGTTAAAACAACTGGTGTGCTGTCATTTTCGCCAACAAAAGAAGCAAGTGTTTCTTCATTTGGAGCATGACGACTTGTCAAAATAACCTGATAACCATCTTTATAAAGTTTTTGAGCAATCGCAAGTCCGATCCCTTTAGTGCCACCAGTTATAAATGCAACAGGTTGCTTTTCTAATTCAGCCATTCCTTCACCTTACTTTCTCTCATACTTACTCTCGTACTTACTTTCATACTTACTCATTATTACGCTTAAAAACACCTAATTACTTTTAAGTTACGCCTAATAATTAAAATGACACCTCATTATTTCTAATAACGCCTAATTCCTTATAATTAGTGAGTCGTTTTCAATTGTTCTAAGTCTTTAACTGCAGTTATGGAAATAACTTCCACTTGGTCTGTGGTCGCCTTGACTAACTTGCTCAGAACTGCTTTTGGACCAATCTCAATCACACGTGTCACGCCATCTGCTACAAAGTTTTCAACCGTTTTCTGCCACTCAACTGGCTTGACTAAATGATCGCTAAACTCGGTTCGGCAAGCTTCTAGTGTTAAGGGCTTTCCACTGACATTGCTATAGATAACGTCAGCTGTATTCTGCCAGTGGGACCAGTTTTCTTTTATCTCCCTCACCAATCGATTAATAGCCGGACCAAGTAAGGATTGTGCTGATGCCATCAATGGGGTATGAAAAGCTCCTTCAACCGCTAACGGCATCACTTTCTTGTAACCTGCCGCTTTTAGTGCTTTCCCAAAGGCCAAAATTGCCTCTTTATGGCCCGCATAGATTGTTTGAAACGGACTATTAAGATTAGCCGCCCACACGCGTCCTTTGAACTCCTCCAACAGCTCATCACATTTTTCTTGGGGAACTTTGATCACAGCGAGCATCATTCCATCCGAATGAGAAGTTGCCTGAGCCATGGCTTGTCCCCGCTTGACAACAAAGTCAAGAAGAGATTCAGGACTCACTAAACCACTCGCAGCAAGTGCTGTATACTCTCCCAAACTATGTCCAGCAAAAACATGAACGTGGTTGTTATTCTTAAGGAGAGGCATAACTACCTTAGAAATCGCAAGTTCAAGAGCCACGATCGCAGGCTGTACACATTTAGTTTGAGCCTGTGCTTCTTTATTCTTTAAAAAAATGTCGATGAGATCTAATGCCGTTTTTTGAGACATTTCAGTCAAAAAATGACGGACTTCAGGATAAGTGTCAATAAAATCTTGTCCCATCCCAACATATTGGGACCCTTGTCCTGTAAAGATCACTGCTGTTTTCATGATTTACCCTCATTAAAATAAGAGGCACGAGCATGATAGACTTCAACCGCCTCACGCACTAATTCTTCGATGATATCTTTACAAGGAGCGACTGTTTTTACTAGTCCAGCTACTTGACCAGACATCATAGAGCCACGTTGGGTATCCCCTAGCACTACCGCACGTCTCAAAGCACCGCGCCCAAGTTCATCCATTTTAGCAAAATCAGGAGTTTCCTTACTTGTTTCCGCTTTTTCTAGCGCTGCATACTCTCGGGTTAATTGATTTCTCAATACACGTACTGGATGCCCTCCAAGTTCACCCGTAACAATAGTTGACAGGTCACTAGCTTTTAAAATGGCATTCTTGAAATTCTCGTGAGCAGGAGATTCAGTAGAACACACAAACCTCGTCCCAATTTGGACACCCTCTGCTCCAAGCATCAACGCAGCGGCTACACCTCTACCATCGGCTATACCACCTGCTGCGATAACTGGAATTGATACAGCATCAACAACTTGAGGTAATAAACTCATCGTCGTGCCCTTACCAATATGTCCACCAGCTTCCATACCTTCAACAACAACAGCATCGGCACCTAACCGTTCCATCCGTTTGGCTAATGCAACAGATGCAACGACCGGAATTACTCTGATACCTGCTTCTTGAAAAGCTGTCATGTATTTACCAGGACTACCTGCTCCGGTAGTCACTAATCGAATACCGGCTTGACAGAGATAAGAAACAACTTCTTCAACATGAGGATTAAGAAGCATCACATTAACACCAAACGGTTTATCTGTTAAAGCTTTCACTTCTTCCACTTTCTTTTGAACTACATCAACTGGATCATGACCAGTTCCTACAATACCAATACCGCCTGCATTAGAAACAGCACTGGCAAGCTTAGCATCTGCTACCCAAGCCATTGCTCCTTGGACAATCGGATAATCTATTCCTAATAAATCACATAGTTTCGTTCTCAATTGAATCACTCTCTCGCTTTTGACTTCAGTATAACTACTTGCTAGTTACGACTTACTTTTATTTAGTTTGAATATCAAAGTATTAAATATAAAAAAGAACTAGCCCCTCATGATCAAGTTGCCTTGATGTCATAACTCCATGGTTATCACTTCTTTGAGGTACTAGTTGTTTCAGTGACTAGAAGTTATTTAGTGGCTTCTTTATCAACAAATGCGACTAAATCGTTAACTGTAATCAATCCTTCTTCAGTATCGATTACGATATCGAATTCGTCTTCAATGTCATTGATGATTTGGAAAAGATCCAAGCTATCTGCATCTAAGTCATTTTCAAAGTTTGTTTCAGGCTTTACAGCTGTTTCTTCTACGTCTAATTGATCTACGATGATAGTTTTGATTTTATCGAAAGTTGTTGTCATAATAATGACCTCCATATATTTGTATGATTACCTACTTGATTTGTCTTAATTGATTTGTCTTACTTGCTTTATTCTTGTTTATTTTTCTTTTGACTTATTGTTCTGAGTTTTGTTCTGAATTATTGTTCTGAATTATCGAACTGAGTAGTTGTTTTGACTTATTGTATGAGTAGTTTTATTAACTTATTTCTCCAGTTGAAAATTTGTATCAACTGCCTCTATTTCATCAACGGTCACTACGGTATCTACTGTATCAACGCTATTAACGGTATTTACTATAGAAATGATAAACGACTACTCATACTCAATGTTCTTTTTCTGATGCACTATCACTACTGCTAAATTAGTTTGAATATCAAACTAATTAAAGGCGAAAAATTACACGAGGGTGACAATACTCCCCCAGTTCAAACCGCCACCGAAGCCAACAAACACCACCAATTGCTTGCCTTCTAGTGTTATAATTCCGTCTTTGACGACTTTATCCAGTAACAAAGGAATGCTTGCGGCAGATGTATTAGCTACGTCATCGATGTTGGACAGAAATTTATCCTCTGTTATACCTGTTTTTTTGCTAATCATCCCTAATAATCTTTTATTGGCCTGATGTGCAAGAACATAATCGATAGCTTTTATAGATTGTCCCGCTTTAGAAATGGTCGATAAGATATTTTTAGGAACTTCTCGACTAACAAAATTAAAAATACCTCTGCCATTCATCTCAAGTTTCGCTTGTTCAAGAGGTGCTTTCAAATCCTCACCATGCGCGCCGTCGCTACTAATCGACTCTGCATAAACTAGAGCATCAGAAGCCTCGACTAAGACACACCCAGCCCCATCTCCAAAAAGACAAGCAGTTGAACGGTCTGTCCAGTCTAAAATATCTGACATCTTCTCGACTCCGATAACAAGACCACGCCCGTAAGTGGGTGTTTTTAACAAACCATTAGCGACACTTAATGCGGCAATAAAGCCATTGCAAGCAGCAGAAATATCAAGACAAAAGACTTGTGTGATACCAAGTCTAGCTTGGATAAGATTGGCAATTCCGGGACTTGAACTTTTATGAGACATGGTAGCGACAATGATAAAGTCTATTGTTTCTCCACAATTGACTTTATCGGTCAAATCACTATTATCATTTTTATCAACCACTGTACCTATTGAGTTGAAAAAAAGATCTTCGACAGCTTTATAAGCCATACTCTCGATCGAATCACCTTTTGCAACATGCCTCTTTTTAATGCCAGTCCTTTTTTGGATCCACTCATCAGAAGTATCTAAATATTCTGCTAAGTCATCATTAGTCACTATCGTGTCAGGGAGATACGACCCTGTTTTTACAATACGCACAGTAAGTGGTCACTTCCTTTATAACGAGTTAAATTTTGATCTCGCTAAGATAGTTCGATAAACTTTTCAAAGCTCCCAGTAAAGCACTAACTTCCGGATCATCCAAATCAGTAATGATTCGTTTGACCATCGTCCGGTGAAACTTGTCATGCAATCGATACAATAATCTACCACGGTTAGTCAACTTCAGATTGACAACCCGTCGATCCTTCTCTTGCCTAACCCGTAAGACATAACCTTTTTTGACTAAGGTATTAACAGATACCGTCAAGGTTCCAACTGTGACATGTAATTCCTTAGCTACTTGGGAAGTTCGTTTATCGCCATATAAACCAATGGCAGCAATCGTATGCATCTCTTTCATCGACAAGTCATGAAAATCACTCTCTTTCAGTGAAGTTTCTTCAATTCTCAACATCTCGTCGAATACATGCACTAAGTAGTTGTTAACATCCTTAAACTGCGGTTGCTCCATCGTTTTCACCTCTAATACGTCTCCCTCCTTACCTCTCAGAAAAATACTTTGATAATCAAAGTATTTATATCATAACGAACGCTTTTCTAACCGTCAACCCTTTTTCAGCTTAAAAATATCATCTAAAAAAATGGACAACCCTCAAAATAGAACATCAAGATACCAAAATAATTCCATTTAACCACTAGCACTTGTATAATCAAACAAAAGAAAAACCGATATCATCGCACTTTTTACAGGCTTACCTTTACCGAGAAAAACAGAACAGCGTCATAAATGACTATCAAAAACACTGTTATTTTTTAGAGATTACATCTTAAAATGAAAATGTTAAAATTATCTTAAGAGGTATTTTTTAAATGTTTTCTATAAAAATATATCTCTATATAATAGAAGCTCTCTACTATATAGTAGCAGTATAGTAGAAGCTCTTTATATAATAGAAGCATAGGGCCTTAATAATAGAAACATAGATGACCTAAAAGATTTGGTTTGACCTATCTTGTTAAATACACCCACGTAAACGACACTCATGTTAACGACACTCATATTAAATACACTCTTAGTAGAAGATAACTAAACAATGTCAATAAAGCTTAATGACAGATATAAGGAGCATCTCATGGAAATAGGCAGTGATATTATCGAAATAGACCGCATAAAACAAGCTCAAGAAAAACAAGCTAAATTTGTTGACCGAGTTCTTACTCCAGCTGAACTTGACCTCTACAAAGAATTAAAAGGACATCGAAAATATGAATTCTTAGCAGGGAGATTTGCTGCCAAAGAAGCCTTTGCGAAAGCTTATGGCACTGGCATCAGTGGTAAACTTTCTATGTTAGACATTGAAATCTTACCGGGAGAGTATGGCAAGCCAGTAGTGAGCTCTCCTTACACTGGTGAGCAAAAGGTCACTATTTCGCATTCCAATGATCTTGCAATAGCAGTTGTGATCTTAAATTAAAAGAGGCCGTTCCACAAGTTCTACACTTGTGGTCGATCTCTTTTTAACAGTGTTTTAACACTGCTTTATTAGTAACTTCTTCATCTATCAGTTAAGTTTTAAGTATGCCTCTCTGGAGAAAGACAAATTCTTTGCAAGCTCATCGTATATCTTAAAGATAACCGCTAGTAAAACGACCTCTAGATAAAGAATGCCACTCCTATCACTATCACAATCAATACGGCAGTAATAATAATCCCTTTTGTGAGGAAGCGGTTATACCGTCTAAGGCGTTCGTTCGATTCAAATCGTGATCTAGGCTTTTTATGACGCTTAAAAAAGCTTTCAGACTTTTTATCCTCATCTTCTCGTTCTTCTAGATAGCCATCCTCATCATCTAACTGATCTCTATCCTCAAATCGGCTACTATCTTCATAATGCTGTCTACTTTTATAACCACTATCATAGTTGTCCTCATAGATATCATCATAGCCGTCGTCATAAACATCATCAGAATCACTACCATCATTTCTACGGTATTCAACCTCTTCTTTAGATTGTTTCAGAGCACGTTGTTTTTCTTTTTTTGCTCTTCTAATATCTTCTCTCGTCAGTAATGGTTTACCCATTTAAATCACCTCCATTGATCAACTGCTTTCTATTTAAAGCACTACTAATGTCATTTTTGTACCCTCAATCGTTTATTTGTCCAATAGTCATAAGCAAATTGTGTTTTATTATCAATAATGACCCCATCCACCATCAATTGATGAAGTTGGTCATAAGTCAACCAACCGACATCTAAAAATTCATCCTCATCTGCTGCTTTCGACCCTTCTTTTAAGTGTAACCCACTAGCCTCATAGAAGGTCAATAATTCGTTGGAATAGCCACATGTCAAAGCCGTCGTCCTTAATTCTTTCCAACGATCTGCTATATAATGCGTCTCCTCTTCTAGTTCCCGTTTCACGGTGACAAGTGGACTGGCATCTTCTGGATCTTTTTTCCCTGCTGGTATTTCAATCAAACATTTATCAAAAGGTTTTCGAAATTGTTTCACTACTAACAATTGATCCTGATCATTAAAGGCAATCACTGCACCAGCGCCAGGGTGAAGAACGAGTTCTCTGGTACTTTCTTTGCCGTTTGGCAGAGTAACTGTATCGATGACAACATCTAAAAACTTTCCTTTAAAAATCTGTTCCCTTTTCAGTGTTTTTTCATAGAACTTTTCATCATCCGTTTTGCTTGCGATTAAATCATTTTTATAAAACACATGCTCTTCTTTTGTCATCACGTTTTCCTCACTCGTCTTTAGTTTTCTAGTTATGCGATTCCTACTATTTCTTCTATTCTTCACTTTCTTCTACTGCTTCTATTTCTTCAGTTCTATCTATTACTTCTATTCTTTCTATTACTTCTTTTTCTACAATTTCTTTTTCTATTTATAAGCACGTTTCTCTTTAAGAATACGCAACCACTAGGGTTTTGACAACTAACTTTGTAAAAGTTTTAGATAAATCGTGCTTAAGTCTTATACATTTTAGCCTTAACATTGATATACTGTTACTATAGAAAGAGAGGAGACTCGCCCATGAAGTCAACTGATCTCAATAATAAAACTGACAACAAGCAACAAGATCCTTATTCTCTGAAGAATTATTCCTTGGTATGGACAAGTGTTATGATTGGAATGATAATGGGATTTCTCGTAATGGCGATCATGTCCGGTATCGGTGGATTTTTTAACGGTGCTATCATTGTAACTGGAAGTGTTTTATTCAGTTATATCGGTGGTTGGATCACCTTGAGACAATTCAATAAACCTAGTCATAAACGTTTTTCACTGAAACGTAATAAGCGACAGAATGACTTGCCTCCCCTCTCTCCATCAAAGAGAGCATTTTATGAAGAGCAAGGGCTTGATGAGAATGATATCGTTTTTTTCAGAAGGCAAATGGCCAAAACAAAAGAACAAGTCATTGCACTTGAACAAACAACTCGTCGGTCGACCAAATTAAAAGCAGTCATGACAAGATATGACTTGTTCCCGATCTTGAAAGACTATTTCAATGAGATCACCATGGCACCAAAACGACTATACGAAGTTGAAGCCTTATTGTATTCTTACATTCCTTCTTTGCTAGAAATCAGTGAAAAATATTTAGACATTGAAAAACATGTCAGCAAATCAAAGGAAACTTTTCAAACAATGACTGATAGTATCGAAACCGTTGAAGCCTTATGTGCTAGTGTACAACGGTCATATCGGGAATTCATGTCGGATGACATTGACGATATCACAATTGACTTACAGCTCGCTAAAGAGCGATTAGAACAAGATAAACAATTACTGGAAATGTCAAAAGAAGAAAAACGTGCAGTTCCAGACATGGCTTTACGTGAACTCGAAGAAAGTTTAAAAAAGGAAAAAGCAGCTGTATCTGCTCAAGACTTCGATGCTTTTTAATCCTTCACCACTGAGAATATCATTAAAGCTACACTAGTCGTCTTAATTATGGTATTTTGGATTTAATAATAAACCGAAATACCATTACTCATATACTCTTCACCTTAATCCTTTTACCCTGATCCCATCACTGTCATAACATCAAGACAATATATCAGCATACGACAGGTGCATAAAATTACGCCAGATACATCAACAGACATTAGGATGTCACTATAACTTAAGGAAGTAACAACTCAACCTATTAGGAGGTTTCTCTATGGCAAATAACGATATTTCAAACCAACTGACACCAGACAATCAAGATCATACCTCAAACGGAGGACAGTCAAATGATGTTGACGCCCTCTTATCAAATCCCTTTGGAGATCCAAACGATACAACGGCTGATTTTACGCCAAAAAACCTTGATCTAGATTCAGGAGATGAAGCGCCAAAATCAAAATTGATCGATACATTGACTGAAGAACGGCAACAGCAAGCACGTGCATTAGCAAAACAAATCGATGAATCTAATCCGCAAGCTATCATCACTTATGGAGCTGCCGCACAAAAGCAACTGAGTGAATTTAGTCAACAAATGTTACTCCATGTTCAAAATAAGGACACCGGAGAAATCGGTGAATCCCTCACTGAATTAATGTTCAAATTGAATGAGACTGATCCAAAAGAATTAGCGGCAGCAGAAAATAATGTCCTAAAAAAATGGTTTGGGAAGGCAAAACAATCGGTCTACCAAATGACTGCTAAGTACCAACAAGTAGGAACACAAGTCGACAAGATTGCTTTAAAACTCAAGCAGTCAAAATCTGGTCTGATGAATGACAATCGAACACTCGAACAAATTTATCAAAAGAATAAAAACTTCTATGAAGCATTGAATGTTTACATTGCTGCTGGCGAAGTAAAACTTGAGGAACTAGAAACAGTCACAATCCCTCAAGCCGTTTCTAAGACCACTGGATCTAAAAATCAAATGGATGTCCAAGTTGTCAGTGATTTACGGGCCTTTGCGGAGCGATTAGATAAACGAAATCATGACTTAAAATTGACAAGGCAAATGACGATTCAACAAGCACCACAGATTCGTTTAATCCAAAACACTAACCAAGCACTAGCGGAAAAGATTCAGTCCTCTATCACGACTGCAATTCCACTTTGGAAAAATCAAATTGCTATTGCAATGACCTTGTTCCGTCAACGTGATGCTGTAGCGGCACAACGTCAAGTCTCTGAAACAACCAACGACCTGATGAAACGAAACTCAGAAATGTTGAAGCAATCCTCTATTGAAACTGCCAAAGAAAACGAACGTGGCATCATTGATATCGAGACTTTGCAAAAGACGCAAAACGACTTGCTAGAAACGCTTGAAGAAACAGTCCGTATCCAACAAGAAGGTAGACAAAAACGTCGGTCAGCAGAAAAAGAGCTCGGTGTCATGGAAAATCAATTGAAACAACAATTGCTCTCAATCAGTAGACGCGAGCAGAGTGGTCAATAATCATATTCTTTTACTTTAAATATGTTCTCTTTTATAATTAGTGTATAGTTGATAGCATCCCTATACGATATTTCTGAGCTTATCTCTCTTGAGTAGTCGTGTTGTGGCAATGCGAGTCAATTAGTCGTCATCAGTTTTGTTGACGATATTAGAAAAAAATTAAAGGAGGAATTATTTATGGGTTGGTTATGGTCTTTAATTGTTGGTGGCGTTATCGGATGGGCAGCAGGCGCAATTCTAGGAAAAGATATTCCTGGAGGTATTATTGGTAATATTGTTGCAGGAATGTTAGGTTCTTGGGTTGGTGGAGCTTTACTACCAGATCTTGGACCTGTAATAGGTGGCTACACTGTCATTCCAAGTCTACTAGGTGCTATTATTTTGATACTCGTTGTAAGTTGGATCCTAAAAGCAACCAGTAAGTAGATTTTTTTCAGCAGCTTACTTTTAATTACCCATCATCTCGTTAGCGCCTAGTTAACAGCTTGTTAGCATCCAGTTAGCGTCTAGCTAGCATCTAGCTAGCAAATAGTTAATAAATTATAAAGTTTACCCAATCTATCATGATCTATGATAATATGGGGTCAACGTCGGAAAAAGACGAAATGTTTTTTTCCGATATTTTATTGTCAAAAATGCGAGGGGTTATTACAATGACTGAAGATTCAAAAAACGGCAGCTTTTGGCTGCGATTCATCAAAGGAATGTTTATCGGTTCAGGTTTTATTCTTCCAGGTGTTAGTGGTGGCGCACTAGCTGCTATCTTTGGAATCTATGAACGGATGATCAGCTTTTTAGCTAATCTCACCAAGCAGTTCAAAGAGAATTTCCTGTTCTTCTTACCCGTTGGCCTAGGAGCTCTATTCGGGATTTTCTTATTATCATTTGGTGTTAGTTTCCTACTGGGCAACTACGAAACAGTTATCTTGTGGTTTTTCGTTGGCTGCATTGTAGGGACCCTACCATCTCTTTGGAAAGAAGCTGGCAAAGAAGGACGATCAACTCGTGAATATATTATTCTTGCTGTTAGTTTCATTGCGGGTAGTCTCTTCTTATGGCAAGGCTCAGCACTGTTTACAGTGGTAGAACCAACTTTCTTGAATTGGATCTTTGCAGGTGTCTTGATTGCTCTAGGAATGATCGTTCCAGGACTATCTCCTTCAAACTTTCTACTCTATATGGGCCTCTACAAACTCATGGCGGATGGGTTCAAGAACTTCGATTTTGCGATCATTATCCCAATTGGAATCGGTGGACTGGCTACTGTGTTACTGCTATCCAAACTGATGAATTATATCTTCAGCATTGCCTTTCCACAACTTTTCCATTTTATCTTAGGAATCGTTTTAGCATCAACTGTAATGATTATTCCGACAGATTATAGTGGCATTGGTTTCGGAGACTATATTGGTTGTATCTTACTACTCCTAGCTGGCACATGGTTGGGTGCTTTCATGAGCAGACTAGAAAACAAGTACAAATAAACCTCCTAATATGACCCTACTTTTCTAATGACCATTCATTTGTGGGAAAGATATACCGTAAAATCAACAATAACGACGTCAATCATGTCGTCAGTTACGTTGTCAGTTACAATAGTTCAACCAAAAATTAAAAGATAAGCATGGCAGATGATTTACCTTCTGCCATGCTTATCTTCTTTTTAGGTTCTATACCACTGTTAACCTCTAGTATTCTAGAACAGGGTTACACTATATCTTTCTATTACTCGTCGTCAAATGATCCTTGATGCTTGGCTGCCACAGGTTTTTTAGAATCGTAGTTTTCTTCTTCGATTTGACGTTCGCTTCGACGCAATCTCTTTTCGATTTCTGCTTTAGCACGCGCTTCAGGTGTCAGTTCTTCTGTTGGAGTAACTTCTTCATCCTTTTTAACCACTTGATCTTGGTCAGTCGATACAACGACATCCACAGGCTTCTCTTCTTGTCTGTCTTGTTCAGGCGTTACAGCTTTTTCCTCAGCTTGTTCATTAGCCGATGATTGATCAGGTTTTGACTGTGGCGCTACTTCTGCGGTTACTTTTGGTGCTTTACGTACTGGTTCTTCAGGAAGTTCTTCAGAATCAGTTGGTTTTGGACGATGAATTGGTTCGAATGCTCTTGTCTCATCCAGACTAGCATCATGAAGTTCAACATCACGTTTTTCTAATTGCTTATTAGCTTCACGTTCCATTCTTCTCACACGTTTACGACGGGCATCTACAACTTCTTTAACAGTTGGCGGAACAACTTCAGGATCTTTTTGGGATTTCAATAATTCATCCCATTCTTCGCTTTTCACCATTTCCAATTGTGTTTCAATCAATAATTGTAGTTTTTGACGGAAGACACGAGAATCACGTTGCAGAGCATCCGTCTCACGATTAATAGCAGTTGCCTTGCGAGCTGCATCTTTCAACAACTTATCAGCTGTTCTTTCAGCTTCAAAAATAATCATTTCTGCTTCTTTGTTTGCATTTTTCTTCAAACGGTCTGCTGCTTCTTGTGCCACGATGATCGATTTATTCAAGGTTTCTTGAATACCTTCATAATGACCAATTTTTTCTTCACAAAATGAAATTTTCTTTTCAAGCTCTTGATTCTTTTGAAGCAATGTCTCAAATTCTTGGATGATATCATCTAAATAATCGTTGACTTGCTCTTGATCATATCCCTTGAATCGTGTATTAAATTCCTTATTGTGAATATCTATTGGGGTTATTGCCATAATTATTCTCTCCTTTTTTAAATCACTAGTCATCCTGACAGTTTGAAGCTACAGTTACAAAACTAGCACGCTTCAAAAATGATCTCAAGACTTTCTTTCACTTGTTATTATCCAATGCTCAGCCATTATTTGCAAGTATACTGGCGCCGATTCGCACGCGATCCTTTTTACTACGACCATATATTTCATCGATTCTTATTCTACCATGGCCTCTCACGGAAACAATATCCATGATATCCAATAAGGCATCAGGTCTTTCACAGATGGCAAAATTTTGTTTGACAGACCCATGTTGAATCAATATCTTAGCTCTTTGCCTTGAAACATGAAAAATCGAACTAATAACTGCATCAACGCGCAAACTACTCACAGTCGTTTCAATCGGCTCCCAAAAATCAGTTGGGATGACCAAGTTAGTTTCAGTGATTGGCTCTAGGTGAACCGTCATCTTACCTATTTTGGTCACCTGAGTCACCACATAATCCATGATTGTCTTATCTAAGATAATCTGGTACCTTGTGCCATCTGTGATAATATCTCCAAAAAGCTCTCTTTTAATCCCCGCACTCATCAAACTGCCTAAAATCTTTGGATGAGAAATGTTCCCAAACTTTACAGGATAATGAACCTCTAAGAAACCAATCTCAAAGTCCTCTGTTCTAGGCTCATAGTAGTCAGGATAAAGTAGGCATCGTTTGCGTTCACTTTCATGATATCCTCCGCGATAACTAAATCGAACGTCTCCTTCTTTTCCTAAAGCGCTCAAAACGATATATTGCTCTCTTGGATCAAGGAAGTGCAACAACAATGGCGAATAATGATCCAAAACTTGCGCCCTAGCAGATTCGATTTGATCAATAAATAATTGTTCTTCTGGTCTAAAATGTTGATATAAATCTGTTGCCATTTATCTATCCTCATTGTCTAACTGTGACACGTCTATCCCTAATCCTGTAGCTTTTGGCTAACTTACTCCACAACGGTTCTACTGTTATCCCCTACCACCAAAACGCCAGTCCATTATGGAGAAGATCATCTTAGTGGATCATCATCATAATTCTGACAAATAGGATATACAATCCACGTTGTACCAGTTGTAAAAATATCACGCCTGCCATTACTGAGAAGCCGATGCCACCAATAGATGGGATCACACGATCAAATATCTCCAGATAAGGTCGCACTAATTTTTCGACCCATTCGCCTAGTTTTGAATCTCTAGCACCTGGTAACCAACTCATCAAGGCATAGACCACAAGAAGCAAAGAATAGACATAAATGGCAGAATCTAACGCTCGCCATACATAATATACAAAATTGCCCACTTTTTTACCTCCTTATCATGATGAGAAGAATCTTTCATTTTGTTCAGCATCCTCTAAGACACCATCAATCGTCATTGATGGTGGTGTTGCTACAAAGATACCATCACGAACTTTTCGTAAGTCACCACCGACGGCATAGGCGATTCCTGCTAAGAAATCTATAATGCGTTGGGCTTCAACATCCTCAACATTTTTAAAATTGATAATCAATGCTTGATTGCCGAGTAATTCATCTGCAATTGGTTCAACTTCAGCATAAACCTTTGGCTCCACCACATGGATTTTAGAAACCGGTGCAGGTGAGACTTTTCCTTTATTACGTTGAGGTAATGGTGCTAAATACCGCTCTCTTCTGTTATTCATACTAGAAGAACGACTGCTTGATGATGGACTAGAAGCCTCCGTATGTTCCATTGGCGTTGACGATGAAGCAGCTTTCTCAACATCCTCTGACTCTTCGTAATCTTCATATTCCTCTTCATCTGTCATTAAAATAAAATTTTTGAGCGAATCCATCAAACCCATGATCTAAATACCTCCCTATCCTTTTTCACTGACCACTTTAACTGACCACTTAAGCGGATCATTTCTGTAACCAACGTTAGAGATCCACAAGAACTCTGTCTGGTCACTTTTAATACTTGTTTTTAAAAAACAGGATGGGACAAAAAGCCCCATCCTCATATAATATCGTAAGGATACTATAAAGTTATTATCTATGAACTTCATGTTCAGGCTGTTTATCAGTACTCAGATCATCGATTTCTCTTACGGAAGAAAGGTGGAGTATCCAACCCATCATTATCAGTACCCTTTTTATTTTCTTCTACTGGCGGTAAATTCGTGTCAAAACCAGTTGTATCCTCTTGTTCACTTGGAGCTGGACGATTTGGTTGATCACGTTTCAAATCCCAATCTCCAAACAAGTTTTTATCTTCTTTTTCACGTGGAGCACGTTCAGCTCTTGTAGTGTCTTCATTAAAATCTGATTGTCTACTAGCTTGTGGCCGTGAATTTGGTGTCCGACTATTGAATGGTGATGATTTTTTATCACTAACAGCTTTACGCTCATTACGCTTATCTAAATCGATCCCAGTAGCAATAACGGTTACGATGACTTCATCTTGTAAGTTTTCGTTGATTGAAGTACCCAAAATAATATTGGCTTCAGTTGTTGAGGCTTGGGCAACAATCTCACTCGCATCTTGTGCTTCAAACAAGGTCAAATCTGGACCACCAGCGATATTCAATAGGATTTGTTCAGCACCATCGATTGAAACTTCTAGTAATGGTGAAGAAATAGCCTTCTTAGTTGCTTCTGCCGTACGGTTTTCACCACTAGCAGCACCGATACCCATCAATGCAGAGCCTTGATCTTTCATGACTGTCTTAACATCGGCAAAATCCAAGTTAACGTAACCTGGCGCAGTGATAAGGTCTGAAATACCTTGAACACCTTGACGTAAAACATTGTCGGCTTCACGGAAAGCTTCAAGCATTGGTGTCTTTTTATCAACAATCTCGAGTAACCGATTGTTAGAGATGATGACTAATGTATCTACATTTTGTTTCATTGCAGCAACGCCTTCTGCCGCAAAACGTCCGCGTTTAGGACCTTCAAAGCTAAATGGACGAGTCACAACGCCAACCGTTAAAGCCCCTAAGCTTTTCGCGATTTTAGCAACAGTTGGTGCAGCACCAGTTCCAGTTCCACCACCCATTCCTGCTGTAACGAAAATCAAATCTGCGCCCTCTAGAGCAGCTTGAATGGTTTCTTCACTTTCTTCAGCAGCCTTTGCACCAACTTCAGGCACAGATCCTGCCCCTAATCCCTTGGTCAATTTAGGCCCTAATTGAATCTTTGTTTCTGCTTTTGAATTTTTTAAAGCTTGAGTATCTGTGTTTGCAACGATGAATTCAACACCTTGAACACCTTCGTCGATCATACGGTTGACAGCGTTATTACCTGCTCCGCCGACACCAATCACCTTAATCACAGCACCATTTTCCATTGCATTGTCAAATGAGTATTCCATTTGTTATCCTCCTTAGCAGCTAACCACTGCATTTGTCATTCTTCCATCAGAGATTTAAAAAAGGCTTTGATACGAGCCCAAAATCCATTTGGATTATTTGGTTTAGTCGTTGTATGTTTTGCTTTAGGTCTGGCTTTTTGAGCCGTTTGTTTTTGCGGGTTGCTAGCAGTCTCTTTTGAGTTTGCTAGATCGTTCGTATTAAGATTCCGAGAAGATTCCGATGACGACGACTGGTTCATCGGTGCTCCTTTTTCAGTAATCGGATGCGGTGCTTCACTTTGCTGAGCTATACGATGAATATCATCTAATTGGCAAGCATAAGTTACAAGACCCAGACTGGTCGTATAACTTGGATGACGTAAGCCCATTTGATCTGGCATAAACGGTTTAACCGGAATCTCAAATACTTCTTCTGCCAATTCAACAGCTCCTGGTAAAGATGCTGCTCCACCAGTTATGACAATCCCTCCTGGTAACCTTAGACCATCCACTTCGGCTAAAGCCCGTTTGAGTGTTTGGAAAGTTTGGAGTAACCGAGCTTCAATAATCTCAGCTAAATAATGTTCATCCACTTTCACTGGTTCTTTCTTTCCTATCGTCTCAACAGAGAAAAATTCTTGATCAGATGTGTGAGAGGCGATAGCATACCCATATTCGCACTTTAATTGTTCAGCACTTTTTTGACTTGTATTTAAAATAATCGAAATATCCCGTGTGACAAATTCGCCACCTTCTTGATCGACAAATGAGAATTTCAATTGGTTTTCATGAAAAATCGATACGCTCGTTTGACCGCCACCCATATCAAGTAGAATCGTGCCAAACTCACGCTCACCATCTGTCAAAGCTACTTGAGCGCTAGCAATAGGTTGGACCACCAAATCAATCAAGTTCAATCCCGCTTTTTGAACGCAGCGTTTGATATTATGAATAATCGTTCGTGGACCGGTGATCATATTCGCATGTAACTCTAAGCGAACACCAATCATACCACGTGGATCCTTGATACCATCAAATCCGTCTACTATAAATTCCTCTGGTAATACTGAAATAATGTCACGCTCAGGAGCGACTGATCTTACTTTAGCCGCCGCTATCACGTTATAGACGTCTTTATCGGTTATTTCTCGATTGTCACTGGCCACAGCAATCATACCATGGCAAGGTTCGATTTGAATTTGGTTGCTAGGAATCCCTACGACAACATCTTTAATCGTAGTTCCAGATTTTTGTTCAGCAATCTTGACAGCTTCCTTGATTGCCGTGACAGTGTCATCAATATCGACGATGACGCCACGACTCAATCCATTCGTTTTTTCAGTTCCAACCCCGAGAACATTTAATTGACCTTTAACGTATTCAGCAACTACGACTTTGATTGAAGTGGTTCCAATATCTAAACTGACATAAACTCTGTTATGATGCATGTTTATTGAAACCTCCTTACTTTCAATATGAATTATTTTATACTTTAGTATACTTACTTATTCTAGCATAAATGAGCTAAAAAAATGAGTTCTTTTACTATTACTTAACCGATTTTTTCGTTTGTAAACTAGTTTTCTTTAAATTGTAATGCAGAGACATTATTAGACATCAATTAGCAAAGAAGACATTAGTTGTCTTGTGTTACCGGTACTGTCTCATTTTGATCACTTTCTTTAAAATATGCACCCTCGTCTAGATACAAAATTCCCTCTTTATTTCCTATTTCCTTTTTCATAGCTGGATAATCTGCCATTTTTACCATGATTGTATCTGATATGCCAATAACAACTTGCCGATCACTCATTGTTAGAGAGACTTCATCAGAATCCTCTGCAAGAGTCATCGAAACGATATTGGTCCTAACCGCATCATCGAGATTATTCAAAGATTCGAGAAATATTTTATTTGCATGCCAATCATTTGGCGTAATAAGAATGGGTAAAATAGGTGCTTCATTGGGATCGACTGCCTCTAACGTCTGACCATTTTTCAAAATGGGTAAATAACTATCTCCATTTTGCCACAATGCTAAAACTTTAGCCTCGTCCACTTTGAGCCACCAACCGATATTCTTCGTATACGAAAAGTCAGCAGCTAATACTTGAGGCGAACTCGCTTCGACGTTACTTTCGATACTTTTTTCTTTTAGCCAAAGATCAACGACTGAAATCCCAGGCTTAATATTCATGTCTTTGACCAGGGTTGTCGCATCTAAATCATGCGTCCCACTCACCTCGATCGTAGTGACTTTACCAAATGGCGAACTCAAAAAAGCACCCCACAACACTAAGAGCGTGAAAAGGATAGCCAATAATGGCCAGCTTGGAATTATGACCCTTTTTTCTCGCATGATATCCGCCACCCTCACAACCTTAGTATTCTAGCGTACCTGTTTTTTCCGTTTCACCAATTACATCGCAGCTCGACACTTCTCTTATAGTTTACCAAATTATTTGCGATAGACCATCACAAAAGTCACAAGACATCGTTGATAATAGAGATAATGCGATTACTAGCATTGGTAATACCCATTTTTCTTGCTTCTTCTGCCATTTTTTGGCGTTTAGTTTGATCAAGTGCATAACGATCAATCACAGTAACCATTGCGTCACCAGTCAAATCCTTTTGAAGAATCATTTCTGCAGCGCCCTGATGTACCAGACTTAATGCATTAGCTTCTTGATGATTATGTGTCACATATGGACTCGGAATCAATAAACTAGCTAACCCTAACGCTGTTAACTCAGTCAGGGTTGTCGCTCCACTACGACAAACCACAAAGTCTGTTATCGCAAATAATTCTGGCATGTTATCGACATAAGGAACAATCGTAATATTCTTAGCCTTTTTACCATTTAAAGCCTTTAAAAGATCATCATATAAGATTGCCCCGCTGATCATGGTAACGTGGTAAGGTTTATCGCTCAACCCATCAAAAGCATCGACGAATGCTTGATTGATCACTTCAGATCCCCGGCTTCCACCAAAAATAACGACCTCAACCCCTGATTTTGAGGTGATGGGATGTTCCTTCAAGTAAGTTACTACCTGTTGACCACGTGGATTGCCCGTCATTACGATTTTATTCTCTTGTCCCGCAAAATCTTTCCGCACATCATCAAAAGAAATACAAATGCGGTCTACGAAACGACTCAATAACTTATTGGTGACACCTGCGACGCTATTTTGTTCATGAATGATTGTAGGAATATTCAAGAGATGTGCCGCATAAAGCACTGGTGCACACACATATCCCCCCGTACCAATAACAACATCCGGAGCAAATTCTTTGAGCATTTTCTTAGCTTTTCCAATACTTGTCATCAAGTAATAAACTGTCTTGATATTGTCCAAAGATAATGACCGTTTCAACCCTTGGATACGCAAAGACTCGAATGCATATCCAAATTTTGGAACAATATTTTTCTCTAGCCCGCGCTTTGAACCAATATATAAAAATTTTGTGTCTGGAGAACACTGTTTAATCGTTTCTGCCAACGCTAAGGCAGGATAGATATGTCCTCCTGTTCCACCACCAGATAAAACAATCCTAAGTGGTTTTTCTTGATCTTTCATAAGTCACCTAAACTTCCTAAATAGTCCTAACTGTTACTAAATCTCTCCAAAATCTTACTAACTGTTCTATTGTCTTTAAATATTGACCCTAAATATCGACCTTAATATTGACCTTCAAAACTTCAAAACTGAGTTTTCACTACTTTTGGTCTGCTGTCAATTGTGTAACTAAGGATATAAAATGATCACCACGTTCTTCAAAAGTATGGTACATATCCCAACTTGCACAGGCAGGTGAAAAGAGCAATGTATCTCCTGAATGGATAGTTTTGAAGGCTTCTTTTGTAGCACATTCAAGATCAGGGACAACAACAACTGGAATCGCTAAGCGCGTAAAGAAATCTGCTAATTTTTCCTTTGTTTGGCCATAAACAAACGCTTTTTTGACCGGTTTAACGGCTTCTTTTAAGTCATCAAATCCGTTCCCACGATCTAGACCTCCAGCAATTAGCACAACATCCTTGTCAAAACTATGCAAAGCCGTTTTAGTGGCTGCAATGTTAGTAGCTTTGGAATCGTTATAGATATCAACGCCATGATAGTTTTTTAAAAACTGCAACCGATGTTTAACGCCCTTAAAAGTTGGTAATTTTTCCGCAATCACTTCATCACTGACTCCCAATAAACGAGCTACGGCGATTGCTATCATTGCATTTTCTTTATTTTGAATACCAGGAATTGTTACGATCGAACTATCGAAGAGTTTTTGATCGCCAAAATAAATTGAGTGATCATCACACCAATAGCCATTTTCCAAGCGACGACTTGAACTGAATGGAATCTGTTTAGCCTTGGAATGTGAAGTAACCAAAGACGGTAATTCTTCACCATTAGCATTATATATGATATAATCGTCGGCCGTTTGGTGTCTCGTAATGTTCATTTTTGCTTCAATATAGGCAGCTCGTGAATGATGATAATCAAGATGGGCTGAGTAGATATTTGTGATAGCAGCTATATGAGGGGCCAAGGCCTTAGTTCCTGCTAATTGGAAACTTGACAGTTCCATTACCAAGTAGTCCTCTGGTTTCACCGTTTGAATAACGGTCATCAGCGGAATTCCTATATTCCCACCTAAGTGAACACGCTTGTCGTAAGCAGCTTTCAACAACAGATAAGTCATCTCAGTCGTTGTTGTTTTTCCATTGCTACCTGTTATTCCAATCAAATCACCCTCACATAATAACGAAACTAACTCAAGATCCGTTATAACAGGGATGTTCAAGCTTTGCGCCTTAACGACCATCGGATTTTCATAAGGTATGCCGGGATTTTTGACGACAAGATCGATTGCTTTATCAGACAATAGGTTAGTTGGATGGCTCCCAGTTACTAAACCAATGCCTAGCTTTTGGCACGTTTCAACCGTTTCTTCATCTGCTGGTTCATGCCGATCATTGATAGTTACCTCATTTCCTAATCGACGTAAGACTGTTGCAACTGGTAAACCAGTCACACCCAAGCCAAGAACTAAGACATGCTTTTGTTTTAGATCCTCACACTTTTTCACAACAATCCCTCTTTTATTTTCTGTGATTTTGACCATTTTTACCCAATTCACATTATTATTGCTTCCATACTTGCATGCTTTCCTATTTAAAGATTTTATACTTTCATGAGTCTATATTTCTATACATCCATTGTCTATTATGTAAGATAATAAATCATCACGTTCCTCATCATTATTTTTCTGACAAAGATATAAAAATCACTTACTACCAGATCCACAGCAATGTTACTGCTGAGACAATAACTGTAACGACACTAAAGACGATCACAATTTTATTTTCTGACCAACCACTCATTTCAAAATGATGGTGGATAGGACTCATTTTAAATAGCCTTTTTCCGGTCCTCTTGAAATAGGCTACTTGTAGAATCACACTTGAGGTCTCAATCACATAAATGAGACCAATCCCTAATAAAGACCAAGGTTGGTTTAATGCTAATGAAATAGCAGCTAAGGCACCACCAATTGCTAAAGAGCCAACATCCCCCATAAATATTTTAGCGGGTTTGAAGTTATAGCATAAAAAGCCAAGAATCCCGCCAATTAAAATACTGATAAATAGAACGATACCATAATTTTCTACATGCAGCGCATAAATCAGAAAAAAAAGTAACGACAAGATCGTCGTTGAGCCTGACAAGCCGTCGATGCCATCTGTCAGATTAACGGCATTGGAAAAACCAGTCATCCATATAATACCGAATAGAACGACCAACAAAGCGATATGGATCGGTGTAGCAAAGAATGGAATGACGAGGGTGTGATCATGACTGACTAACCAAACCATGACGATCAACCCAATGACTAATTGAGCAATAAATTTTTGAAGTGACTTTAATCCTTCATTTTCTTTCTTGAATATCTTTAAGAAGTCATCCGTAAACCCGATCAGGCCAAATGCCATTAAAGAAAAGACCAATGAATAAAAGATAGGGTCAGTTGGTAGATCGAATAATGGCAGTAAAAGGCTAAAAAGTAAGACCGTTGCCAAGATAATAACGCCACCCATTGCAGGTGTCCCACTTTTTTGTTCGTGCCATTTTGGGCCTTCTGCTCGAATAGCCTGCCCATATTGCTTATGTTTCATCCAATGGACCCAAAAGGGCATCAGTGAAACCGATAAAGCAAATGATAATGATGCGATAAATAAATAAATTCCATTAGACATGATGCTCACTCATCCATTCCTTGATAGCTTCTCTAGCATAGGCATATTCATCAAAGGGATAGGACTTTGTTCCGATGATCTGCCCATTCTCACTTCCCTTACCAGATAAAACGACAGTGTCTCCAGGTTGAGCTAGTGCAATAGCTTGGTGAATCGCCTTACGACGATCGATTTCTCTTTTATATGGAGCACCACTATTATCTGCAATAATCATATCGATGATGGTATTAGGATCCTCATCCCGAGGACTTTCAGAGGTTAAAACAACTTGATCAGCCAATGTGAAAGCTGCCTTACCTAATCCTGGTCGAATTGATTTATCTCTATTCCCACCATCATGACCAAATAACGAAATGAGTCTTCCCTTTGTAAAATGTCTCACACTTTTTAACAATTTTTCAAGACCGTCTGGTGTATGGGCATAATCAATGATAACGTTGAATGGTTGTCCCTCTTTGATAAAAGTCATACGATCTGGAATCTGTGGACAGCTTCTAAGGGCAGCTACAGCCTCACTCACGTCAATACCAACTACAAAAGCAGCTGCAATACTAGCAAGTGCATTTTCAACATTAAACTCCCCTACAAAAGGTAAGACCACCTCATAGTGTTGACCGATTCCTTTCAAGCTAAACGTCATTTCATGATCATTATATTGATAGTCATTGCCATAAAAGTCAGCAGAACTATCTAGTGTGCTATAAGTTACCACTGGAACGCTAGTACGATTAGCAATGACACTCCCATAAGGACTGTCAGCATTGATGACTGCCGCTTGAGGATAATTTCCCTTACGCGCATTACCAAGTTGCGAAAACAAAGTACTCTTAACGGTGCAATACTCTGCCATCGTTTTATGCGTCTCTAAATGTTCAGGTGTCAAATTGGTAAAGACAGCGACATTGAAATCAACACGCCAAGCTCTACCTTGAAAAAGAGCATGTGATGAGACTTCCGCCACACAAGACTCCACTGATTCCTCTTTCATTTGAGCTAGTAAGCGTTGAAAGGTCAATACATCTGGTGTGGTGTTTTTAGTGGGATAGATTGTGTCATTAATTCGGTTATAGAGGGTGCCAATTAAGCCAGTCATTTGCCCTCTTGCTCTTAAAATATGCTCAATGAAATGAGTTGTTGTCGTTTTTCCATTTGTTCCAGTGACCCCAATCATATTCAATTGTTCGCTTGGATAGCCATAAAACTTGGCAGCGACATTAGCCATCACACGCCTAATATCGCGTACATATACTATTGGTACGATTTTTTCTAATGAAGGTAACGGTTTGGTTGCTACTAAACAACTTGCTCCTTTTGCGACGACTTCTTCAGCAAAGTCATGACCATCTACGATACTACCAGGAATACAGAAAAAAAGTGCTCCCTCTTTAGCTTCTCTAGAATCTTGAGTGATACTCGTAATCGTTATAGATTCAAGAGGTAAAGATGTCGTTTTGATTGGGATCATTGCGAGTAGTTCATTTGCAAACATATCATTAGTCCTCTTCTTTCAATTCAAAAGTTATATTCCAGACGTCCCCTTGGGTAATTGGTCTGCCCGCTGGGATATTTTGTTCGGTCACAAAACCTTGTCCATGGCTAGTAATAGTGACTCCAATTAAGTCTGCTAAATGGGTTACATCTTGTTTAGACCATCCTGTCATATCTGGCACTGAAGCATCGCCTTCTGTCAAGATGAATCCCCGATTTCCAGGGAACAAGCTAGCCCCTGCAGATGGGTATTGAGCTGTCACTGTACTCCCGGATCCAATTGCTTTCATTTGAGTTATACCTAAATCTTTTAAGGTCTTCTCTGCTGTTTTTAGGTCTTGACCTACCAAGTTAGGAAGAGTCCCACTGGTTTGTGTTTCCTCATCTAGGTAACCGCCGGACTTCAGCGCTCTGGTCAGTAGTGGTTTAAATACTTGTGCCACGATTTCTGAACCACTTTGGCCATCAGGATTCTTTTGTGGTTGTTCCACCGTAACATATGCCACATATTTAGGATCGTCGGCTGGCGCAAAACCAACCACAGAATAGATATAACTGTCGCCCTCTTTATAATATTGACCGGTTTCAGGATCAACCATCTCGGCAGTCCCTGTTTTAGCAGCCAACTGAACACCAGGAATCTCATAGATCTGCCCAGTTCCTTGCTCATTATAAACGACTTCTTTGAGATATTCTAATGTTTTTTTGGCACTATCACTTGTGATGGGATTAGCAATAACGTCGTTCGTTTCTTTTTTTAGTTCCTTCCCGTTTGCTGACAAGGTGGCGTTATAGAAATGAAGAGGTCTCATTTCACCGTCATTAGCTATCGTGATAAAAGCTTGCATCATTTGCGCGGCCGTAGTCGAAATACCTTGTCCAAACCCAGTCGAAACTTTTTGGAGTTGACTGTCAAATGGATTTGACCCTGTTGCTTCATTAGAAAAACCAGAGTTTGTTTTTTGATTGATGTGGAAGGCATTGAGGTAATCATGCCATTTTTCCTCGCCCATCGCCGTAATCAATTTCACAAATAAGACATTACTTGAACGTGCGACACCGTCGAGATAGCTGATTGTTCCCCAACCGACTTTGTTATAATCATGGATTGTATCATCATAGATTTTTACTGTTCCAGATTCATAGGTTGCTGTAGGATCAAAGACACCCTCATTGATGGCAGCTGCCAGTGCTAAGACTTTCATCGTTGACCCCGGCTCATAAGCATTCTCGTAAAACAGGTTTTGCCAACTATCATCGATGCCTGATAGAGTATTCAAATTGAATGTTGGGCGTTGACTGACAGCTAGAATCTCCCCCGTTTCGGGATCTGCTAAAACAGCTTGCATCGTTTTTGGAGCATACTTTTCGTAGACCTCAGACATGACAGCTTCAAGCGATTGTTGCAGGCTACTATCAAGCGTGAGCTGTATCGATTGGCCATCATGTGGTTGTGTCACCATCCGTCTGGTTTGAGGAATCTCTAAACCATTCCCATCAACTTCCACGGTGTACTGCCCGTTCGTCCCACTCAATTGGTCGTTAAATAAGGTCTCAACACCCATAGCACCAGTTAATAAAGATTGGTCTTCACTAGCATCTGTTGTATCTGTGGCATCATCAGTTGCACTTTTATCTTCGCGCTGCGTATAGCCAATTAAATGTGACGCATAAATGCTATTAGGATATAACCGGGCTGGCTGCTCCTTAAAGACTAACCCAGTAAATCCCTCTTTTTCGATGCGCTCTTTTTCTTGTATCGTCAAAGATTGGGATTTGCTCCCAAATTGGACTTCCTTTTGGTCCTTTTTATTCAGTTGTTTCAAAATATATTCTTTATCCTGATCAAGAACGAGAGATAATAGGTTGGCTAAATCAGCTTTCTGGTCTTCTTGAACATAGTTTGGCTTCCCACCTGGTACCGACCACTCATCTGTTAAAACAGCTGATAATGCATAAGAAGTAGCATCTAGCGCCACTGGCTCACCGTCACGATCAACGATACTGCCTCGACTAGCCGCTACAATGCTACTTCTAGTAGATAACTCTGCTGCCCGCGCTCTTAAATCGATGCCTTTCACGGATCCAGTCACCATGATATAGCTAAAACGCAGACCTAACACAACAAAAGTGATGATGGCTGCCACACCCATTCCAAAAATCAACAATTGTTGCCTTTTCTTTTGCTTTTTAATCATTCTTGATGGTCCTCACTTGATCTTCATTGATTTTTAGACCGTATTCAGTGGCAATTTTATAGATACGATCATATTGACTCAATTCATCTCGTTGTTGCTTTAAAACAGATTGTGTCGTTTTCAATTCTGTCACTTTTTGTTCCATCTCCCCTAAAACACGTGTGTTACTAGCAACGCGTTGTTGGGTAGTGATGGCTAAAGTTGTCATAATTGCAAGTATTGTAAAGAGCAAGACCCAGTAGCCCCAAGCGATTCCTTGTCTGACAACCACGACTGTGGGTTGGTCAATGACCTCTTTTTCTGTCGCATGGTCAAGACTTGCGACATAGTCATCTTGCCATTTCTTTTCAACAGCTTCGTTATGTGTTGCCATTGCTCTCACTTCCTTTTTCACTAAGAATCAATTAGGTATCATTTTTTCTATTTCTTTACCCGTTCAATGACTCTTAATTTCGCTGAACTAGCTCTGCTATTTTTTTCTAACTCTTTTTCTGATGGTAGGATAGGCTTGCGTGTCACCAACTGATAATCCATTTGTTGAAATGACGGCAATATCGGTAAATTATGTGGTGTTTGCGGTGGCGTCGTGACCTCTTTATACATCGTTTTGACGATTCGATCTTCCAATGAATGGAATGAAATGACGCTCATCCGTCCACCTGGTTTCAATAATTTCAAACCTTGCTCGATGACACTTTCTACGGCTCCCAACTCGTCATTTACCGCGATTCGAAGGGCCTGAAAAACTCGTTTTGCTGGATGTCCCCCTGTTCTCCTTGCTGGAGCTGGGATGGCATCACGGATGATATCGACTAATTGTAAAGTCGTTTCTATTGGCGCCTTTTGACGTTCCTTCTCTATCTTCCGAGCGATTGCTTTTGAAAATCGCTCCTCACCATATCGAGAGAATATCCGCATCAAATCATTGAAGGAATACTCATTGACGATGATTTTGGCAGTCAATGGATTACTTTGGTCCATTCTCATATCAAGTGGTGCATCAAACCGGTAACTAAAACCTCGTTCTGGCACATCGAACTGTGGAGAAGATACTCCAAGGTCGAAGAGTAACCCGTTAACACTAGTGATTCCCAGGTCAAGAAGAGCTTCAGTTAATTCTTTAAAATTACGATGAATTAATACTAATTTTCCTGATTCAAGCTCTTTTTGAAACAACGACTTCCCATTAGTGATAGCCACTTGATCCTGATCAAACGCTATCACCCGACCACTGGACAATTGAGATAGCAAATAGCGGGTATGACCGCCCCCTCCAAACGTACCATCCACATAGATGCCATCAGGTACTACATTTAGTTCATCTACCGTTTCCTGTAACAAAACAGTGGTATGTTCAAATTCGGACATAAACCGCACTCCATCATCATTCTTTAGTTAGTTGCTTATGACTAACTCATTACATTCTTGACCATATTAATTCTGATTTTATTTATATTTTTATTTTTTGTTTGTATTTTTGCTATAATTTTTAGACTTCATTTAGACTTCGATTCAAACTTCAATTTAGGCTTCAATTTAGACTTTATTGAACGTTACTTGTAGTGAAGCTTTTAATTTCTTTTTTGTAACTCATTTAACGCATTAGATGGTTACCTTTAGGTATGATGATCGGTTAATCAAAAATCGAGATCAATCATATTTTCTGCAATCTCATCAAAGTTCTCTTCAGTAGAATCCGCAAATTTTTGCCAACGATCGTCACTCCAAATTTCGATTCTTTCACTGACACCGACAATATGGCAAGACTTTTCTAACTTAGCAAAATCCACCAATGTCTTTGGAATGTTGATACGACCTTGTTTATCGACCTCTACCTCAGTTGCTGCAGAATAGAAAAACCGAACAAAAGCACGGGCATCACGCTTAGCAAGTGGTAAATTCTTGAGTTTGCCCTCAAGTGTCTCCCAAGCTTCTTTTGGATAGCCAAATAAACAACCATCCAACCCACGTGTCAGGATGAACTGCGATGTCAATTCGTCTCGAAACTTTGCAGGCATGATCAAACGGCCTTTAGTATCGATATTATGTTGATATTCTCCGATTAACATCGCTTATCCTCCAATCTTTTATTAAGGTCCCCCTTAGTCTACCACAATCCCCCACTTTCCTCCACAAATTAACCAAAAAAATAACCCTAGCACCAAAATGCTAGGATTTTTAAGATTCCATTCAGTTTTTGTTCGTTATTTCTGTTTTTGCTGATCCAATAATCGTTGATAAATCGCCTTTAATTGCTGACCAATGTGGGGGAGCGCCAGTGGGAGTACTTCATCATAAGCTTGAACCACCATTTGAGATTGATTATGGGTCAAACCAAAACGAATCGCTTTTTCAAACTCGTCTAAATTTTTTGCCTTTAGCACTGTTTTATCAGCTGGCAACCACTCCTCATAAATTGGAATATCTCTAACGATTGCCGGCGTTTTCAAGGCCATTGCCTCTAATAATACGATGCCTTCTGTCTCTTCGTAAGTCGGAAACAAAAAGAGGTCAGCACCTACATAAGCTTCCCTTAATTCCTCTGGTTGGACATAACCAGGCATCACAACGTTAGCTGGTTTATGTTTGATAGCCTCGCGTATTTTGACAGGGACTAATTGTTCTTTTGTCCGACCAAACCAGAAAAAAGTAATCTCAGGCATCCGTTTTGCTAATGCCAAAAAATCTAAAATACCTTTACGTTTGATCCAAAGTCCCACACTGACGACTACTGGCTGCGTTTGTGTTAACCCATACTTTTGTCTAAAGGCCGTAGGATCAATTAAACTTCTTTGATAGTGATTTAAGTCGATACCATTAGAAACAACTTTGATTTCTTTCTTGATGTGATAACTTAATAGCAATTCTCGGCTGTAGGCACTAGGTGTCACGATAATATCTCCACGTTGATAAGCATACTTCAACCATTCCTTGAAGAACGGAGCAGCTAGATTAGAACCAATAAATGAATTCTCAAAGTCCTCTTTAGTCGAATGAGCATGCATCACAACTGGCTTTCCTTCACGTTTACAGAGTTTTGCGATACGAATAGAATTTAAAAAATAGGTATTGATATGTGCTAGATCATAGCTATCATTGGGGTCAGTCGTATATGAAACTTTAGCACTCTTGAGTGCCAACTTTTGATGCTCGATTGCTCGACCTAATCCTGATTCTTTGATTAGATTTTCTGCTTCTGAATAGAGTAAAACTTTCATGAATGACCTACCTATCTAAAAAAGTTATGGACTACTAACATGCCAATGAGAGTGAAATACATGACCCACATGAGTAATGTGGTAATCGAAAAATATCGGTGCATAAAAGAGCGATAGGTTAGCCTTGGGCGAGTTTGTGCCCGTAAAAAAAGCAATAAGATTCCTACGCTGCCTAATACTAAAAAGAGATAGCCTAACCACCCAGTCGCTAATTCTAACGATGACACAACTGTAATGACTACGAACAATGGCAACCACATAACTTCTCTTCTGGAAATGCTTAAATTAGTTTTCGTATAAAACAGTTGATACGGCCTTGTCAAAACGGTCAATAACCATAAGCCTATCGGAATCCCTAATAATACAATACTAACGATAGAAATTGACATACTACACCCTTACCTTGATTCTTATTTACCACTTGCAACTGGTTGATTGCCACTAAAGCGTCGTTCTTAAGCAACTTCACTAAAGCAAATTCACTAAAGCAAATTCACTAACTTTTTACTACCGTTTTACTAGCTCAAGAACGTGATGGCAACGCGCTATTTCACAGCTGCTTTAACAGTCTCTCTTGATAGTCCATAATCCATTATAACATTACAGAAACAGTTTACCACGGTATAAAGTATGAGATAGTTTCAAACCTACTAAGCTGTCAAAAAACGATGTATAAAAAAAGATCCCTTATCAAAACCGTTTCAACTACGAAATCGTTTTGATAGAGAGATCAGGTTTTTAGTCACTATAAATCTACTCTTATAAGATAACGTTATTTTTCTTTAACGTCCAATACTTTTCTACCTTTATAATAACCACTTGGGCTAACATGATGGCTCCTGATCAAATCGCCCGTTTCTGGATCGATTGTCATTCCAGGTACTGCCAATTTTTGGTGAGTACGTCTTTTGTTCTTACGAGATTTTGATGTTCTTCTTTTTGGTACTGCCATTAATTTCACCTCCTATAATAATCAGTGCACTGCTGAGGGTCGTCATGCATCCAGATGACTAATCGGTCTCATCATCTTCATCATAAAACCGAGCTAAATCTGCTAGGCGCGGATCAATCTTATCAGCTTTCTTGGCTGATTTCTCTTTCAAGTACTGATCCTCTTTGATCACTGCCCAATCATTTCCGGACGGTAACGTGGCAGTTTCTTTTTGTTCGCTCGCTGATAAAACTTGCAAGGGCAACGCGAGTAAGATGGCATCTTCGATACCTTGGGACAGATCTAGTAAATCACCTTCTAATGGTAAAGCTACTACATCATCCTCCTTGGTCGCTTCTGTGAGGTAAAGTGGTTCAACATATCGTTCACTAACCGTCGCTTTTATCGGTACTTCTACCGGCTCAAGAGACCGTGAGGAAGGCAATGTCACTACCGTCATTACGTCATATTGCGCCAAGACGCCATGTGTTTCAGGAATAAGTATACCTTTTACGGTAACATCCTTCACACCTAGCACTTCTTCATTGCGTTGCTGTAATTGTTGATCCAACGAAATCGTATCTTCAAAGGAGATAAGGTCTCCCTGATTGACGAGTCTTTTGACTGACCATTGCATCGTTTTCACCCCTAGTACAACTACTAAATTATAGCTTCTAAGCTATTGTTTGTCAAACTTAAATCGTGATAACATTACTTTTTTTGCGTGATATGTGCAAGTCTAATCGTCTCTTTCACTAATAACTTCTCAGCATCTATGATGGGATACTGACGAATTGGATCATGGCTGTTAACATAAGAGACTTCAGTGCATCCTAGAATAGTCGTAGCAACTGATAGCGCCTTGAATTCTTCTAATATTTCTTCATATAACTTCAGATTCGCTTGACTATGTTCTTTGACATCATCATAAATCAATGACGTAATAGCTTGTTGCAAGTCTTCACTAGGTTCGACAATCTCAAATCCAGCCTTGGTCACGAGGTCAGCATAAAGCTTTGAGCGTACCGTCCCTTTCGTAGCAAAAAGTCCCACCTTTGCCCCAGCTGGGAGTGTTCGTTTTAATTCATCCGCTACAAGTGTCAACATGCTCACTAATGGGATATCAGTTGCTTGTTGCAACTCATCAAAAAAGTAATGAGCTGTATTACATGGCATTACAAAAAAATCAGGTCTCAATGGTGTTATTTGTTTGATATCTTCCAACAAAGCCTCAGCTGGGTTTGGATTGGAATGATCCAATATATAATCAGTCCGATCTGGAATCGTCGCATGATTCACGAGCAAGTAATCAAAATAGGCTTGGTCGCTATCGGGATGAAAATGGCGGTTCAACTCTACCAGAAAATTGGTAGTTGCCAGTGTCCCCATCCCTCCTAAAATTGCAAAAAAATGTTTCATTTGTCATCAATTCCTTTAGACTGCTTTTTTAACTCTTGATAATTACGGTAAAACTTTCGGTAAAAGTTGATTTTTGACAACATAATATAGCTTTGACGATGCCAATTCATATCTGCTGGATAATACAGAGGATGGACAACTTGCCCTTCTCTATAGCACATTTTGACGTCTTTCAAATATGGGTTATCGCGCAATTCAAATTGTAACAGTTTTTTAGGGACAAGAGAAAATAGTTTCTTCTCTGTTTTTAGATCACTTTTTACTGCTTGACGGTATAGATAATCCTCAATGTAATAGTATGCCACATTATGACCCGTCATAGTGACATAGTAATTACTGACACCAAGCCTTGGGTTCAATTCAAAGAAGAGGTAATCATTGATTCGATCATCCCAAATCAAATCAAAATTTGCAAAGCCTGTAAAATTAAAAGCTTCCATCAATTGCTTAACATGTTGAAAAACGCTATGACTACAATCTTCACTCAAGATTACTAAGTGATTCCCAATACTCTCAGGACCATGATCCTCTAAAATGATCCGACCAAAAACCATCATTTTGATTTCTCGATCATGTGGCGACCGATAACAAGTCACTACTGCCTGATCTGTATCCACTCCCGGAATAAACTCTTGCATGACAAAATCATCTGGGTAACCATTATCGCGCATAAGATTAAGTGCCCGAGACGCTTCATCTAGGGAATCACAAAAATAAACTTTGTGTTTACCTGCAAAATGTAACGGTTGATAACTAGGAGTGATGGCTGGTTTTATCACTAATGGGACGGTAACGTCGGATGGTAAGATTGGGTCTTTCAGATGCCAAGTCTTAGGATAAGGCACCCCTACTTTTTCACACATTTGATAGAATTGGCTCTTATCGACTGCTTTCTTCAGCACAGATTGGGGAACATAAGGAACGATCCAATCTTCTGGGAAAACATCCCGATAAGCTATCAAGTCATCCACGAACTCATCATCAGAGCCAAAAACAATTTTAGGGACATCTTGTCCTTGATACTCAGCAGTGATTTCACCAATCACTTGCTTTAAAACCGTTTTAAAGTCCGTTCTTATTGCTGGATGGACATGATAATCCAAAATTTTTGAGTGCGCTACAGGACCAACAATCTGAGCCAAAACGAGATCACTCGTTACACCATATTGCTCATGAAGTGCTCTAGCTAAACTATATCCGCCACGATTTCCACCAAAAATGATGGGCACAAACGGTTGTGTATTTGTCATAACTTCACCTCTAAGACATTTCTTTGCTCTTTGATTTTCTTGTCCTTTGCTTCTCTTTAAATCACACTAATTCCGTTTGACAGTTTCCTTCATCTTCAATGAAGTAGATTTGATACCATGTTAAGAAAACATATGCTGTCCAAATTTTACGCCCATTGTCGGCTACTTTGTGAAGATGATCCTCCAACAAGTGTAACAGTTGATCTTGGTCAAAAAATTTCTTTGTAAGATCCATTTCGAAAAGGGCTTTAACTTTACCATAGAATGGATCTTTTCTGAGCCAATGTCTGATTGGTACTGGGAAACCGACTTTCTTACGGTTTGCCCATTCGTCTGGTAAAACGGATAATGCAGCTTCACGCAAAGCATACTTTGTTTCCTCATAGTTTGCACGATATTTTGCAGGAATTGTCTTAGCCAACTCCATGACTTCTTTATCGAGAAAAGGAACTCGGAGTTCAAGTGAATGTGCCATACTCATCTTATCTGCTTTCAATAAGATATCACCAGGTAACCACACATTCATATCTAAATATTGCATTTTAGATAATTCATCTTGTTGACTGACCTCATCATAAACAGGCCGACAAATAGCGATGGCACTTGGTGATTGGCTGAAGGGTTCAGTGACCATATCAAGTGCTTCTTGATCAGTATAGACAATTGCTTGACCAATGAACTTTTGTTCGATTGGTAGTGTCCCTCTCGTCAAGAAATGATCTAATCTAGGATTATGATGCATAGGATCAATGATTCTCTTGGCAATTTGTCTAAGTCCTAATGGAATCTTACGATAGTAATCATTGAGTTTAGAGGGCTTATACCATTCATAGCCTCCAAAGATCTCATCTGCTCCTTCGCCTGATAAGACAACTTTGACATCCTTACTTGCTAATCCTGCCAGAAAATATAACGGGACAACAGAGGGATTAGAATCTGGTTCATCTAAATGATAAATGATGGTTTCCATTTTATCAAACGCTTCATCACCAGAAACGAATTTTCGCTTATTATTAATCCCTAATTGCTTAGAGAGTTGTTCAGCTAAATCAGTCTCATTGAACATTTTTTCATATTGATTAAACCCAACAGAATACGTCAAATTTGGTTTCAGCAAGGCTGTAATATAGCTAGAATCGATTCCGCCGGATAAAAAGGATCCTACTTGAACATCAGATATTTCGTGCATTTTGACAGATTCTTGAACGGTTTCTTTGATTTGTGAAACATAGGTTTTGAGCGGCAAGACTTTCTTGGAAGGGATAAATTTTTGCTCCCAATACTTAGTCTGCGTGATAACCCCATCCTTAACTGTCATATAATGACTAGGTTTCAACTTATACACTTCTTTAAAGAAGGTCTCCTCTAACGGATTATATTGAAACGTTAGGTATGGTTTTAGAGCAATTTTGTTGAGTGACTTTATGAATCTCGGATGATCCATAAATGCCTTAATCTCTGAACCAAAAATAAAGGATCCATCAGTTGTGTGCTGTGTATAATATAAAGGTTTTATACCGAAACCATCACGAGCCAATAATAACTTTTCTTCTTGGTCATCCCATATTGCAAAGGCAAACATACCTCTCAGTTTTGGAATGATACCTTCCCCATACTCTTCATAGCCACGGATAATGACCTCACTATCTGTCTTAGACGAGAAATGATAGCCTAATTTTTTTAGTTCTTGACGTAATTCTTGGAAATTATAAATCTCACCATTGAAAACCAAGCTATAGCGTTCGTCCTCACTATATAACGGTTGGTTTCCTTGACGACTCAAGTCGATAATGCTGAGTCGTCTAAATCCTAAAGAAACATGGTCATTCGTATACTGACCGTAACTATCTGGTCCTCTATGGGCGATTCGGTTCGACATTAATTTCAAAGTTGTTTCATTATCAGGTAAAATACCTAACTTACCATTCACATATCCTACAAAGCCACACATATGGCTACCTCCTAATAAGACTGCACAGGCTTCTCCAGCGTTTTATAATAGTCTGGATAGAGTTTAGACAACAATAGATCTACTTGATCTGTCATTTGGAAGTCATCACTAAACAATTTGTATTGAGTAGTTAAATACGGTAATTGTTTCTCTTTTAAATAAGTTCTTCCAACTGGTGAAAACCCTAGTACACGTCTTTTTGATGTCGGACGAGAAAACGGGGCTAGCATTTGACTTTTTGTAAGACCAAATACTATACATAATGCCATTCGTCTCGTACGAGCTGTTGTGATGCGCTTATGTTTGACGCTTTCTAACCATTCTTCATAAGTCTTAGCTAAGCGAGCCACTTTTATCAAGCGATACTCAATCCCTTCATCCACTCCGTAGTAAGAGCTAATCTGTTTGGGAGTCAATACTAGCAATTGCCACTGTAAGTGGTCATATAGACTTCTGTCAGTAATCTTACCAAACCGCTCTAATGTTTGAAACTGATTTTCAGAAATCCAATCCCATATAGGGTACTTTTTAATGATTTCTTTAGAATTGTTCATTTTGAAAATATGTCTTATTTTTGACCCACTGACACCCTTTTCAGTCGACAGACTATCATGTTTACTCTGTCTTTGAATAACAATCATATCCATAGGTTCTGTCAAGCGACTATTGCTCAAACAATAAGCTAACCCCAACTGGGCGTTAGGGTTTCTCAATAATGCGATGCTTTTTTGACTATCTTTGAGGCGGGAAACTGCTGTCTCAAAGTTTTCGGCATAACCGAGATTGGCCAAAGCATGGTGCTTCATGTAACCATCTATCTCATCACGATTCTTCTCCAACAAATCAACTGTCTCACGAAAAACACTCGAGTCCCCAACTTCACTACCAAAGGCATAAGCTAGACAACCAGCCAAACGTAGGGTCTCAACTCCAGCACGCGCAAAATAATCAGTGGCTTGTAAACTAGCCCATACAGGTTGTTGAATCACAAGATCTGCACCGGCTTCTAATGCCCATTTCGTTCTAATCTGTTGGTCTACAAAAGCAATAGACCCTCTTTGCATCAATTGACCGCTCATGGCAACAATAACCACATCAGCACCTGATTGCTTTCTAGCTTCTTCAATCACATACCGATGCCCACTATGAAGTGGATTAAATTCTGCTATGATTCCAACTGCTTTCATGCTGTCACCCATTCTTATACTTGTAAGCAGCAAAAAACAACCGTCCACTCTCATCACTGGCTGGCTCTTGATCAAATGCACTAGAAGGATAGACTGTGTAAAATCCTACTTCATAGAGCCATTGGACAATCTCTGAAATACTGTATGTTGTTTCAAAGTGATCTTCGACTGAACGTTCATACTTTCCATCCGCTTGTTTTAAAAAGATCTCAAGATGGTGTTGTACCGTATCTGGATTAGCCAGTTCACTCGACCATAGGACTGCACCCTGTTCGTTACTGTCATGGTATAAAAAGCCATCAAACTCGTGTAACGTCCCTAACGAATGGCAATCAAAGAGAAAAACACCGCCATCCCTCAAGTGATCATATACCTGTTGAAAAACGGACTGCCATGGTGAGTCAACAAGGTAACACAAGCTATCACAAAAAGAGACGACGGTATCAAATTGACCTAGTTTCGCTAAATCAGTCATCGACTGGACGCTAAATTCAGCCGACAACTGTTTAGACCTTGCCAAATCGATCATCTGTTGCGACAAATCGACACCAGTATAGTTAAGATTTTCATAAGTAGCCAATAGAGCTTTTGCAAGATTGCCAGCACCACATCCTAGATCTAAGACCTGACAGGCATCGAGAGACGACTTACCCTCAGGCAAATAAAGCGTCATATAAGTAACCCAGTCGCGGTATAGAGCCTTTGGCATCAATTGCTCGTATAGACGTGCAAAACCTTCATACATCACTGATTTAAGGCCTCAATATTGACTAAAGGAGCATCAGCCCAAAGCTTTTCAATGTTGTAAAACGACCGTTCAGAGTAATAGAAAACATGGACAATCACATCGATACAATCGATTAAGATCCACTTATCGCCATCCTTACCCTCTACATTTTTGATATCATAGCCTGCTTTAGTAACGGCCTCTTCTACGCCGCTTACAATAGCATCCACTTGGCGATCATTCTTACCACTAGTCACGACAAAATAGTCTGCTAATGGTGTCAAATTAGAGACATCTAGTGCTAATGTATCTGTTGCTAACTTATCATCAAGAGACTCGATAATCACTTTTAAAAGTTCTTTGTTTGGTTTCAAATTATTCATTTCTCTCCCATCATTTTTAATTCATTTTACTGATTCTATTTTTACTGAACCAATTTTTTCTGATTTTAATTTTAAAGGATTAGATGTTCTGACGCTTCGAGTCTAGCCCTTATCCTTAATGTTCCTGAAATCCGGCAACTTGTTTATTATAGACGGTGACTGCTTCAGGATAAATCGGTTTGTGTGTTGTCACCAAATGCTCTAAACTATGACTAATTTTGAAATCACAGGCTTCTTTTAGCGATGTTCTAGCCAGATTGCGAGCAATCTCAACGCCAGAAAAATCACGTTTTGGTTCAATATAATCTGCCACGAACACAACTCGGGCCAGATCATCCATATGTTCGCCACCAATCGTATGTTGCCAAATACCATCATAGATACCCTTGTGGGTAAGACCATACTCATGCTTCAAGCGATAGGCTGCCACTGGTCCATGAACAATAGCGCTGCCATAATCACTCAAGGTTTGAGATAATCCGGTCTTATGCAACCATTTTAGCTGGTCGCTTTTTGAGAGCTCTTTACACCAATCGTGACTCAAGCCACAAATACTGGCTGCTTCTTCATCCACTCCATAATGACGGGCTAGGCCGATAGCTGTTTGTTCAACTCTGACACAGTGTTCAAAGCGATGATCAGACAACGCCTTTTTGACAACGCTTATTAGCTCATCACGGCTGAGATCAATATAACCCTTATGATAAACGAGTGCCACAGGTTCAGGGTAATAAGGGACTTTGTCCACCTCAGCCTGGGGTATTTGCTGTAACGGTTCAAGTTCTTTGCTGTTTGTGCTGTTTTTCTCTTTATGACTCATTTTAAACCCTTCTTTAGTGATAAAACATTGGTGATAAGCTCTTTTTGAGAGGCTATCCTACTGTTAAAACGACTTTTTCAAATGA
The DNA here is from genome assembly GCF_000421665.1 of Bavariicoccus seileri WCC 4188. Taxonomy (GTDB): domain Bacteria; phylum Bacillota; class Bacilli; order Lactobacillales; family Aerococcaceae; genus Bavariicoccus; species Bavariicoccus seileri. The sequence goes on from NZ_ATXL01000002.1 coordinate 73,002, forward strand.
CTTTGTTTACTAACGATATAACTCTTCAGCTTCGATATAGGATTTTACATTATCAGGAACGATATACTGAATACTCTCTCCAGCTTTTACCATATCGCGAACTTTAGTGGAGCTAACAGCCACTAATGGTGCTTTTAGCCAAGTCAGTGGGAACGGCTCTACTTTCTCATACCCTACCCGTTCAAAGGCAACGATAGGAATCATCTTCCTGAGATCATCGATTCTTTTCCAAGTAGGTAAGTCAAGGACCATATCGCCACCAATGATTAGAAAGAATTGAACATCAGGTTCAGACTCTTTCAAAGTAGCTACAGCATCAACTGTATAACTCTTGCCATCACTTTGCTTTGGCTTTTGGGCAGTTAACTCGACGGTCAAATGTGGGTCATGGGAAGCGATACGTTCTACCATTGCTAACCGTGTCTCGAAGGGGCCTGTTTTCTTACCACTTTTATGTGGTGGTAGATAATCTGGCATCAATCTGACCTCGTCTAATTGCAATTGATGAAAAGCTTGATCGGCCATAATGAGGTGAGCCAGATGAGGTGGATTAAAACTACCTCCCAAAATGCCTACTCGTTTAGTTGTCATGATCGATGCCTTCACCAAATGTCTCAAAATACGCTGCTGATACATCCCGATATTTTGGTTCACTTGCGACACGAAATACGATTGAGATACGACCGATTTGGCTAATCACTATGGCTCCAATACTTTCTAAGGCCTCTTTGACTGTTTCATTCGTTTCGTCTGAGTTTTGCAGGATACTGATCTTGATTAACTCCCGTTTAGCAAGAACGCGATCGATATCCTCCAATACTTCGGTTGAAATACCATTTTTACCAATTTGAACGATTGGCTTTAAAGGATGTGCTCTTTTCTTAAAAAACTGTTTTTGCTTTCCACTTAAGTTTTTACTCACTCTGATTTAACTCCTTGATCTTGTCCAAATAGCGCTGGTCTGATGATAATATCATTTTTAGCAACTGCCCAAGCACTGATTTGGCTAGGTTGATTAATTGTGATCCAGCCTAAACCCGAATAGACCACATCACTCGCTTCTTTTACCGTATAGGTGTGTTGTTTTAATGGAAGTGGTTCGGATTTTTTTGGCGGTTGTAAGATGCCACCGACATGTTTTTGGTAAAAGGCATCTGCTCGACTCGTCCTTGTTCTATGAATCAATAATTGATTCGGCAAATAGCACGTGACACTTCCCCTTTTTGGACCTTCATAATCTAAACGAGCAACTCCACCGATGAATAAGGTTTGTCCCTTATTCAATTGATAGGTGATTGGTCTCAATTCTTTTTTAGGCATAATGTATTTCAGATCAGATGGGTCTAAAAAGCTAGATAATTGATGTTTTTGGATAATCCCTGGTGTATCGATGATCGAAGCCCCATCATCCAAAGGGATAGCGATTCTTCCCAGAGTCGTTCCAGGATAGTATGACGTTGTAATTCTCTTTTTATCCTCACCGACTGCACCAAGTATGCCATTGATAATGGTTGATTTTCCGACATTAGCCACACCAACTACATAGACGTCTCGTCCCTTACGAGCGTTTTCGATTGAAGCCATCAACTCATCGATTCCTCTATTTTTTGAGGCAGAAACAAACGCAACATCGACGGCATTGATGCCCTGTTCTTTAACCCTCTTTTTGATGTAATTTTTCAGTTTTCTACTATTGAAGCTTTTTGGCAATAGGTCGATTTTGTTAACCGTTACGAGGACCGGATTTTTCCCGACAAACCGTTGAAGTCCATTTATAGTCGATCCATAGAGATCTAACGCATCTAAGACATAAATGACTAATGCATCAGAAGCTGCAACATCATTTAATAACTCTAAAAAATCGTCGTCGGTCAATGAAGCCGGACTAATTTCATTGTAATGTCTTAGTTTGAAACAACGGGAACAATAGACTGAATGATGTTGTTTTTCAACTGCTCTCGCGAGTGCATTAGGAGGGATATACCCTGATCCATTTGGGTCATCTACCTGTAATTTGGCACCACAGCCAGGGCAATAGCGATTATTAAGCATCTGTGTCATCTAAAGAATCCCTCCATTCTAATAGTTTTTTGCGATCGAGATAACGATATAACAAATGGCGTTCTAAGAAACGGTTAGTTCTGGTCTTCCAACTATCTGTATCGACTAGAGGTTCAACTAAAATCGTTCGAACATTTGCCCTATTTCCTGCCCAGATATCAGTAATCAACTGATCGCCAATCATCACAACTTCGTTTTCAGAAAGTTTAAGTTGGGATAAGGCTCTTGTGATGCCACTTGTCATTGGCTTTTTTGCTCTTGCTACATAAAGAACACCCAGATTGTCAGCCACTCTTTTGATGCGTTTATCCGAGTTGTTCGAGACAACCACGATGGGAATACCAGCAGTCTTAAATTGCTTGATCCACTTCATGGTTATCTCTTTTGCATCCGGATTATTCCATTCCACTAATGTGTTGTCTAGATCGGTCAAGACAGCTTTGATTCCTAGAGCTGTCAATTGTTCCGGCGTGATATTAAAAATCGTCGTTACAAGCCATGTTGGCTTAAAATTATCAAGCACTGTTACTAGTCCTCATTTCTAAAAAAACCACAGATTAATAAAAATCCATGGCTCTCCGTTCTATAATTGGTTAAAGAATTTCATATACTTCAATCGCAACGAGGTCAATATCATCGAATTGATAGGTTTGTTGATTCTTGAAATCTTCCAATTTAAACAAGTTTTCCTCTGGTTGATACGTAACAGCACAGACCTCTTCACCTAAGTGGGCAAAATGACGTGTCCGGTTCGGTTCATCAGCTACCATCGTTTTTTCGATTCGGCTGATAATTTCCTTTAATTTAGAGTTTGCCATATTCATCTCTCATTTCTAACCCTTATCGGGTAAAACTTCTGAATACACTATAGCAAAAAAAGCGACTCATTACCATCTAGACGTCACTGCCACCAGAGTTTGATTAATGCTTGGGTGCCGTCCATCCCGTAGCCTTCATCCACTAATTGACGATATAAGTCTCTAGCAACCTGAGTTGCTGGTAGTTCTAACCCCATTTTTTTTGCTTCATCAAGGGCAATCGTCAAGTCTTTCAAAAAGTGTTTTGCAAAGAATCCTGGGCTGTAATCATCCTTCAAGATTTGTGGTGCATAATGACTTAGCGACCAGTTCGCCGCAGCACCGCCTCCGACTGTTTTCAATACTTTTTCTAAATCAAGACCAGCTTTTTTGGCATAGACAAGCAATTCGACCATCCCTGTCATCGTTCCAGCAATCATGATTTGATTAGCCATTTTGGTGTGTTGCCCAGCCCCAGGTCCGCCTTGTAGTGTAATAGCACTTGAAAAAGGCTCTAAGACCGGCTCAACAGCTTTCAAATCTTCGCTGCTACCACCAATCATGACTGTTAAACGACCAGCTTGAGCACCTAGATCACCACCAGATACCGGCGCATCCATCCCATGTGCCCCTCGATCTGTCGCTGTCTGAGCAATTTTTTGTGCTAAAGTTGGGGTAGAAGTTGTTAAATCGATGAGATACTTGCCCGTCACATCAACTGAGAAAACACCTCGCTCGCCAAAATAAATAGTTTCGACATCCTTAGGAAAGCCAACAATAGATAATATCACATCGCTCTTCTCAGTCACTAAAGCTGGCGAATCCGCCCATATAGCGCCTCGTTCAACTAAGCTATCTGCTTTCTTTTTGGTTCGATTATAGACGATCACGTCAAAGCCGGCATCAAGAATATGTCCTGCCATTGATTTGCCCATCACACCCGTACCGATAAATCCAACTGTTGTCATTGATAGACCTCCTAATCATAGTATCTCTTACTCGTTGCTTTTTTCTGCCTCATCACTTTTTTTTGCGACCCGTTTGAATTAACTTTAAAAACAATTCTTTTTGAGCTTCTAACATACCCTCTTCGTGTTCTTCAAACCACTGATGATTGCGAATAGATTGTTGATAAACTTCAAGAACACTTTTTCCGAATTTCTCTACCGAGATAGATTCTCTAATAGCATCCCTAGCGTCATGATGTGTTTTCGCATATGCTAGATCTTCTGTAATATATTGGGCAACCGTCACGCCAAAGCTATCACTGAATTCGAACAATCTACCGCATTCACGAGCCGTCACAATCGTTTCTAGATAAGTATTCTTCTTAGCGATGACCGGTAACTCATTTGCAATTGCCTCGATATAAGTCAACCCCTGCGTTTCAGAATCTGAAGTGTTCACATATAAATCGCTAGCTTGATAATAGCGGTAAACCTCTTTGTTTGGAATCTCTAATGTGAATTGAACAACTGAAGTCAAGTGCTCATCAGCAACCATTTTCTGTAGACGGTCTCGATCTGGGCCATCGCCAACAACCAACAACTTAACCGATGGATGGATAGCTTGAATCGTTGGAAACTGACGGATAATGGTATCAATATTTTTCTCAGACGATAACCGACTTAACGATAACAAGACGATATCATCATCTGTATAGCCTAACTGAGTCCTTAACTCTTGACGTTTTTCAACATCATAAGCAGGTAAAGGAACTCCAGTCGGGATCACAAAAATTTGTTGTTTTACGCCGTAAGATTCTAATGTTTTTTTAGTAAGCTCACTCGGTACAATAACACCAAATGTACGATCACAGTAGAAGCGAGATAATTTACGAACGTGCTCTGGTTTCAACAATTTGCCTTGTGCGATGTAGTGTAAATAACGTTCATACATCGTGTGATAAGTATGGACTAATGGGATATCTAACTTATTAGCCACGTACCGTCCAATCAATCCCAAACTAAACTCCGTTTGTGTATGGACGATATCGAGTTGATATTCCTTAGCAATTTTAAGTGCTCGATTGGCACCAGAAATAGCCACACGCCGATCATGAAAAGCGACGAATGGAATGCTTGGCAAACGGATGACGTTCGTTTCATAAGTGGCATTGGGGTCTGTCGTGGTGAAAATGATAACACCATGCCCTAGCCGTTCTAGTTCGCTCTTCAACATACTGATTGAAGTAGCCACACCGCTGACCTGGGGAAAATAAGTATCAGTAAAAATGCCTATCTGCATAACATGGCCTACACTTTCCAAAAATGATAGTTATATTATAGCAAAATTGCCCTCTACATGGTACGACAAACCACTAAAATGGTGCTAAAGACTGAGAAGCCAGAGAAGTCGAGCAATTTCGAGACTTAAAACACCCTTGCAACTTCCAGTCGCTACCCACTTTGACGTAGAAACTATAAAAAAGAAAAAAGACTAGGAACGAATTCCTAGTCCTTTGATCTTTTAACATAAATGGTCGATTAATCGAGTCAATTAATCTAAATGACTCGTTGCTTTTTCAACTAGCGCAGTTACTTCTTCAACAGTTCCTTGTTCTAATGCTTTTGCAGCAAGTTCCTTCATATCAGAAGTATCAAGCTTGCTCATCAAACTACGTGTTTTCAAGACTGATGAAGCAGACATAGAGAACTCATCGAGGCCTAAGCCTACGAGTAATGGTACAGCAATTTGATCGCCAGCCATTTCACCACACATACCAGTCCATTTACCTTCTGCATGAGCAGAATCAATCACATGTTTGATCAATGTCAAAATAGCAGGATTGTATGGTTGATAGAGATAAGAAACTTGTTGATTCATGCGGTCAGCAGCCATCGTATATTGGATTAAGTCGTTTGTACCAATACTAAAGAAGTCAACTTCTTTTGCGAATTGGTGCGCTAAGACTGCGGCAGCAGGTATCTCAATCATGATTCCTACTTGAATGCCATCTGCTACTTCAATACCTTCATCTTTTAATTTTGCTTTTTCTTCCAAGAGAATCTTCTTCGCTTGGCGGAATTCATCAAGAGTTGCAATCATTGGGAACATGATTCGCAATTGTCCATGGACAGAAGCACGTAACAATGCCCGTAATTGTGTCCGGAACATCCCTTCATCATTCAAGCAAATACGAATAGCGCGGTAACCTAGGAATGGGTTCATTTCTTTTGGTAATTTCAAATAAGGTAATTCCTTATCGCCACCAATATCCATTGTTCTAACAACGACTGGTTTGCCATTCATTCCTTCTAGCACAGCTTTATAAGCATCATATTGTTCGTCTTCAGTTGGAAAGTTTTCTGAATCCATGTACAAGAACTCAGTCCGATATAATCCAACTGCTTCCGCACCATTGTTCAAAACACCATCTAAATCTTTTGGAGTCCCAATATTTGCAGCGAGTTCAAAATGAACACCGTCTTTGGTTTCAGTTTTTGCATCCACCAACTTAGCCCATTCAATTTGTTGTTTATGGAAGGCTTCACCTTTAGCTTTGAAAGACTTAACTGTTTTTTCATCAGGATCAACAATAACTTCTCCGTCTAATCCATCAATAATAACTAAGTCGCCTTTTTCAACATTATCGGTGATTGTCTTTGTACCAACAATTGCTGGAATTTCAAGTGAACGTGCCATAATAGCCGAGTGACTCGTCCGTCCACCAATATTAGTAACGAAACCCCTCACATATTTACGGTTTAATTGAGCTGTATCACTAGGTGTTAAATCATTAGCTACCACAACGACTTCTTCTTTAATCGTTGCAGGACTAGGCAATTCTACCCCTAATAAGTTTGCCAAAATACGTTTGGTCACATCGCGGATATCAGCCGCACGTTCTTGCATATAATGATTGTCAGTCATTGCTTCAAACATGCTAATAAAAGTATCAGTTACTTCTTTCAAAGCACTCTCAGCATTGACTTTTTCACTATCGATAGTTGTCTTAATCTGTCCAATCAATTCAGGGTCAATAGCGACCATAAGATGTGCATCAAAAACCTTAGCTTCTTCTTCGCCAAGACTTTCAGCTGCTGTATCACGGATCACTTTGATTTGGTCTTGGGTTTTAGCCAAAGCCTCATCTAACCGTTTGCCCTCAGCTTTCGGATCTTGTCCTTCAACTTTTTTGAATGTTAGATCTGGTTCAGTCAACAAATAAGCTTTTGCGATTGCGACGCCATCACTGGCGGCTATCCCTGTTGTCTTAAATGTCATTACTCAGCCAATCCTTCGCTCTTCATAGTTTCTTCGATCCCAGCAATTGCTTCAGCTGCATCTTCGCCATCAGCAGTGATGACAACATGAGAACCTTGACCAACACCTAAAGACATAACGCCCATGACCGATTTCAAGTTAACGGCTTTACCCTTATACTCTAAATTGATGTCGCTTGAATATTTACTAGCTGTTTGCACCAATAAAGTCGCAGGACGAGCATGAATCCCTGTTTCTGCAATGATATCAAATTCGCGTTTTTCCATGTTGATAAACCCCTTCGTAAAAAGTATATTTTGTGAATGAGAACGTTATTATTACAACGTCCTTTCAGTTTATAACATTACCATTTTTTGAAGAAATAGACAACCTTTTACGTCTTAGTTCCGCCCACTAAGTGAAGTTTTTCATTTTTTTGGGTATTTTTAGATTTTTTTGAGTGTTCTTAGATCAAATCACATGATAATTTTTCAAAAAAAGCGTATAATAAAAAACAACATGGGTGGAGGAGTAACGCACTATGAAATTGATCGACATTACTAATAATCATCCCAAGCTTGTCAATGAACAGTTGTCTAACACGGACGCACAAATGGTAAAAGTTTATTCTTTAGGACAAACGACTGTTATCTACACAATCGCGCCAACACATAAAGATCTAGTGATCATTAATCCTAAAAGGCCGATTAGAGACAATGAGATTGACTACGTCTTACAACGGACAATCAAAGCACCACTTCAGTCATTGGAAGTTACCCACGTTGGTAATTTTGTGGAAATCACACAATCCTTGAAGAAAAAACGACCAACATTTGTGCCGAGATTTTCATAGCCTATCGCTTTAAAATATGACTCTAATTTATCGTTTTAATTTGTAGTTGTTTAGCGTTTTAGCTATTTTATATTTTTATAAGGAATAAAGGAGTTTCAGAGTAGCGTTTGCTACTCTGAAACTCCTTTTTCCATTATCAGTTCTAATCTTATTTTATTCTTACTCTTTTGATCTAATCGTATAATTCTTTTTAAATAACCTTTAAACGGTGTTCAAAAAGCAGCCTCTTCATCCATGAATGTTTTCTGCGATGTAGTAGACATCAACCTATGGAATATCAATATTTTTAGAAGCAGTGAGAACCTTCAAATATCACTAGATAGAACTAAAAATCAAAAGAATGGCATTCAAATTGGCATTCAAAATTGGGGCACATAGGAAAGTAATATAGAGCAATTTTAGTTCCAACACTTTCAAAGAGACTTCATTTACCTGAAGTGTTCAAAGAATTAGGCATTAATAATGATTTCAATACTTAAACCTCATGTAGTGAACATTTTCGTAAAGATATATGTGCCAGTCAATATGCAGATGTCTGAGCTTTTCAGATATACGGATTAATTATTTATTTTAATCTTTTCGAAAAAGTACCATTTTTCAGAATAAATTGAGGACGAGATATTAATCTCATCCTCTACCGATTAAATTGTATTTTGATTCTTAATTGTACTGATTCGAATTAGTAATTAAAAGACTTAAGATCAGCTAATGTAGTGTTTGATCCAATAAACCCATTTACTGGAATTTGATGGTCGACTCTAATAAATGTTGGAGTATATTGAAGCCCAACTTTTTCACTAAAGAATGATAGTATCAATTGTTTGTCTTCAATTGATAACGTATCACCATAAGGTTTTTCTATATTGACATAATAGATTGGCAATTTACTGATCTCTTTGAATTCTGGCAACATTTTTGAAACCTCTCGGCAGTAAGGGCATTCTTTACAGCCAACCAAGATTCAATATGAATCATCACTTTTCAGTAGATTAATCAGTTCAGAATCATTTACTTCCTTAAATCTTTAAAGATTGTTATAGGCCTTCAATTTTATTTTTAGTCTACTTTAATTATAGATAAATTTTCATAGAGTTATTCTTTTGAACCTGTTGATCTTGAATTCCATAAAATAAAAATATTTACTAATATAACAATGCTTAAAAATAGAAATTTCGATAACAATTTTTCGCCATTCCATATTTTAGAAAAAATGACAAACATTACTATATTAGTTATTGAAATAAACCAGTCTTGAACTTTTATTCTCAAAATTTTCTTAGGCACCTGTCCATGCACCGAAACCAGCTCCTAGCAAAGCACCACCAACTCCACAAGCAGCCATTGCATATGGACCACCAGCCGAACATATTTTTACACCTGCAGTTGCTCCAGATAAAGTAGTACCTAAAATCCCTACTGCGCTACCTCCCGTAATTGCTTTTAATTCCTGAGTAGAAAGAGAAACTGTGTATGCTTTTTCATTCATAGTCAAAACACTCCTTTATTTTTTTGCATCCCAACCAGCGGCAGCACCACCGGCTACAGCACCATACAGTCCACCAACAACACCACAAGCAGGTCCACAAATTGCAGTTCCTAAACCTGCACCTCCAGCAGCACCCGTAGCTAATCCACCAACAACTTGTCCTAATTTACTCCAAGCACTACCCCCAATTACTTTTTTGGTATCTTCAATTGACAATACTTTTACTTTTTCCATTTAAAAAACCTCCAATTTATTATTTTCACAAGAAAAATGTTGCATAGTGTACATTACAAAAAAATAGTTTTATCATGAATTATCTAAAACCAATCTAAAAAAATACAAGAATGATAATAATAGTATCAAGTAATTAAACTCTCAAATTACAGATCAAATCATGAATGTTACGGTCTATTTAAAGTAGTCTTTCACTTTATTAAACAGATCTTGTACTGCATTTTTCCCTCCCGAAAATATTGACCCACCACTTGGTGCTCCCCCTCTGATAGCTTTTGTTTCTTGCTTCGTAAGATTCTTCTTATTCAACATGTAATCACTCCTTTTAATTAGTAACTAAAGTATATGTCTCACCATTTAAGAAGTGATTGATTTGTCATAACATCGTATTTTTTTATCTCAAAATCTAAATTAAGTGAGACGAATATATTAAAAAAATGAAACTAATTTGAATCTAGTCACTATAACAAAATTGAACTCTTACGATAGGCACAAGTATGTCAAACTCGTTTTGTGCACCACAATTTTTACATCTTTGTAATTCATATGACTGAAAAATGCAAAAAAGCATCTAAAAATTCACCGAATATATCTGTGAGATTTTTAGATGCACACTGATAAAGCTTAATGAACTAATTATGAAACAAGTTTTTCAATAGCTTCGTTTTAACAAGTGGGAAATTACATGAGTATTCTTCTGGAAATGTTATAGTGCGAGATTTGTAATCAATTGATTTTATTTGTTGTGGATTGATTAAAAATGATTTGTGTACACGAAGCAATTCAGGATACTCATCTGTTAAATCATCCATCTTTCCATAAAATTCATACATAATATTCTCACCATATAGAATTAATTTATGGGGTGTTGGAGAAGTTTCGATGAAATAAATAGTCGAGATATCTACTCTGATACTTCTTGAACCCATGAAAAATGATAAATGTCGTTGGTTAGGTAAACGATCAATGAAAGTTTGTTGGTGACAACTATTTAGTACTTTTTGAATTTGATTTTTTTCAGTCTGACTATCCTTCACAATATAGTTTAATGGTGATATCTGTCTTTCTAGGGTCTTTATTGCTAGTTCCTGATGTGAAGTAATAAAGACAATTTGTGCGAACTCGTTATCTTTTCTAATTTGTTGAGCAATATCGATGCCATCAAGATGCATACCGAGATCAATATCCAAAAAGAATAAACAATTGGTAATACTATTTCTTTTCAGATAGAGAAAAATATCATCCGGATCTGTAGTTGCAAAAATAAGCTCCATATCATAGTTGTTGATCATAATCCAGTTTTCAATCACAGACTTATAGTATTGAACTAATGCTGAATCATCATCACATAAGAAAATTGGCAAAGCCATACTAATCACGCTTTCTTTATATTTAGAGTAGAAATAAATAGCTGATCAGCGGCGTAGTGCGTAATATCAGCTTGTTTTGTTGTTGATAATATTTCATTTAGGTTGTTTAATCCTAGACCTCTACCTGGACCCTTACTACTAAATCCTTTTTTATTCATTAAAACTAAAGAAGGTAACTTTCCTTTGTATGAATTCTCGATAGAAATTTCTATCATATCAATATTTGCAATTACTAAAACATTTAATATTTTATCAGACGATTCTTTCGCGGCCTCTATTGCATTGTCCATGAGTATTCCAACTATCCGAACTAGTTTTACTTCTTCTAGATTAAAATTACTTATTGGTTTTAGGCATTCAAAATGCACGATAATATTTTCTTGTTCTGCTTGCAATAGTTTAGTAACCATAAGAGACTTAAAAGATTGAACTTGAATGTTACCAATTTCAGAAAAACGCATAACGTTATTGTCAATCATCTGATGTGAGTAATCTAACATCTCAGCCAAATATTCACGATTTATTTCATTCACTTCTTTTGATGCATTTAAACCAATTAAAAGGTTCTTATAATCATGACGGAATTTTCTTAACTCTTGATAGTTTCTTTCTACATCGCTAGTGTAGCTATTCATCATTTCCATCTTTTCTTTTAAATTTTCAAGCTCCCTTTTTTCTTGATTCTTTTTTATTGAGAGATAGGTAAAATAAATTGTTAGTGAAAACTGAGCAATAAGAAATCCAAGCATTATTAGGCTAAAAATACCCAGAGCTTGCATTTCTCTTAAAACTTCACTAAATAAAACTATTATGATGACTAATATAGCTAGTTGCATAGTAAAAATTTTATTTTCTTCCAATGAGAAGGATTGTCTTAATATTTTGTGCTGAATTATTATTGCAATTCCTAGCGAAAACAGCCAATTCATTGTAATCACAGCAACAACTACTAAAGCTCCTCGATTATTTAATACATCCATTTTAAGACTAAAAATGAATCTAGCTAAATTAGAAGTAAGAAAAGGAATGATCCAATAGATCAATACTGAAAGGAGTATCCCAAAAAGATCACTGCTAAGAATGCGTATATCATTTCTTTTCCATCTATATAAACAAAATAAAATTATTGAGAGCATGACCGCAAGTACTCCTACCAGTGCATCCATCATTGAAATTAATGTAAGAGGTATTATTAGTAACAATATGCCTATAAAAAATAATTTGGACCTTATGTTGGTCAATAAGTGTATCAATATAAATAGTAAAAGAAGATCAAAGAACTCTATTAAAAAGTAAGAAAGAGAATCTAGCAATACCATAAAAACACTCCTAATTCTGATAGTGCTCTAATTATAGCAAGAATCATATAAAATAGGCAGTGTAGTAACAGACCTTTATTTTCATCATTTTTTATGCGGTTGTCATCATTTCCCAGAGTTCTTCATATGTTTGATTTAGTGTTCTCAATTGTTGATGCGTACCAGATTCGACTAGTTGTCCATTATCTAAAACAAATACTTGATCACAATCTTTAGCTATAGATAAATGATGTGCTATGAATAGAATAGTTTTATTCTCCATATTCATTAAATTTTGAATGATACGGTGCTCTAAACGAGTATCTAATCCACTAGTTGCCTCATCGAGTATCAGAATATCTGAATTCTTTAGTAAAGCTCTTGCAATAGCTAATCGCTGTTTTTGACCACCGGAGAGATTACTAGCCCCTTCTTCTATCGGGGATTGGAATTTAAGGGGCAATCTTTCAATGTATTCTTTTATTTGAGCCATTTCACATGCCCAAAGAATCTGTTCCTCCGTGGGTTGATAGTCTAAACCAAAAATCAGGTTTTCAAAGATGCTGCCACTAAAAAAGAAACTTTCCTGTGACACATATCCAATCATATTTCTTAAACCGATCTTTGAGATATCTTGAATAGAAATACCTTGAATACGTATGGTCCCCTTTTCAGCACTATAAAAGTTCATGAGTAATTTGGCTAACGTTGATTTACCAGATCCACTCATCCCAACGATTGCTACTTTTTCATTTGATTTAATTGAAAAGGAAAAATCATTTAGAACATTTTCATCGAATCCATAGGCAAAAGATAAGTCCTTTACTTCGATTAATGGCTCTTTTGTAAACAATTCAATATTATTCATTTGTTGACTGGTTGCCTCACCTATAAATTCCCGTTCCAGAAAGAAAACCTCGTTTAATCGATCATTAGCTACTTTTGCTGTTTGAATCTTTACCTGAAGATTAATGATATTTTGCAAAGGTGTTGTGAAGAAAGACATCAGGGTATTATAAGTAATCAATTGTCCAATAGACAAGCTCCCCTCGATTACTAAGTACGTACCAACCCACAATAACGTGGTAGAACCAATTATTTGAAGCGCCGTTTTTAAATTCGATTGTAGATTATCAAGATTCGCATTTTTGAATGATTTATCCATCATCTCTTTGAATTGACTCTGAACTTTCTCAAATACTTGATCTGTCGCATTAAAGGACTTTATTGTCTCTATCCCTTTCAAGCTTTCAATAATCTGAGAATTGACTACTGCACCAGATTCCATTTGCTCTTCATTTGTTTGATCAAATGGTTTCATGAATAGAAAGACGATTAAGCCGTAAATTGGAAGTGTACTAAAACTAATTAAAAACAAAAGACGATTTTGTAAAAATAAAGCAGTTCCAATAATTACAACCATGGACACATCTAAAAATAAAGAAAGTGTCGCATTCGCCAAGGCATCGATGATTTTATTGGCATCTAAAAATCTTGAGACAATCTCCCCTGATTTTCTTGTTGAAAAGAAGTTCATTGGTAAATTCAAAACATGATTGAAATACTTCAGCATAATCGAAGAACTTAGCTGTTGTCCTAACCTAATTAAAAGATACTGTTTAAAATACTGGAATAGTGTTTGTATCACATACATTGACAAAAGACCTATTGAGATGATTTCTAATAAGTTAACAGATCTTGAAGGTACAATTCAATCAATTATCACTTGAAAGTAATAAGAACCTATGATGCCAAACACAGTTAATATAAAAGAAAGAAGTACAATACCGGCAATTGTCTTCTTATGACTTGCCAATAACGGAACAAAAGAGAATAAACCATTGGATCTATCTTGTGTGGGATGATAATTCTCAGTAGGAGTAGTAGTTAATAAGATTCCTGTCCATATAGAAGAAAATTCTTCTGGCGTTCGTTCAATTTTTCCTTTAGCCGGATCAGCCAGAAGCAACTTCCCATTTTTCATTCCATAAACGACAACGTAATGGAAGAATGCTCCATCAATGATTACGTGAGCAATCAATGGATAGGTCACGCATTCTTCCTTCCAAATTGATTCATCAGTTTGAAAAACCTGCGTTTGAAATTGGAAATCATTTAATGTTTGGACTAATCCAAAGGCTGAGGTACCTTGGCTGTTTGTCCCTGACATTAAACGTAATTTACTGATAGGAACGCTCGTATCATAAAAATTTAGGATCATAGAAAGACAGGCAACACCACAATCTTTTTCATCATGTTGCTTAATCAATTTTATTTTTCTCATTGTACTTACACCTTCTCTAGCACTTAATATGGTGTAAATATACTTGTATTCATAGAATATTATTCCGAATTGTCCTGAAATCTCTCATTCATATCCTAAAGTGAATAGAACTGCAGCTGAAACGAAAATAAACAAAAATTACACTAAAAAGACACAGATGAATAGGGTCGTTTACATTTCAGTACAAAATATTATCATCTTGAGACAAATTAAATTAAAAATTCAATTCGAATGATATATTTTTCTCGTAATAAAAATTATATGGGAAGTTTTACTATGAAAAATGTTCAAAATTTAAGCAAAGAAGAATTGATACTTCTAGTCGGTGCAGGACAAGACTGGATTTCACAAAAATAAATCTTTATAAGGAGGATGACTATGCCGAAGAACGAAAAAAAGGATCTCTTTTTAACTGCTTCTATAGCGATAATTGGGTTGACAGCAATATACTTTTCAAATGCATTTTTGAATAGTTTAGCGATGTCGTTTTTATTAATCGGCATAATAGTCTTAACTACTCTACCAGTTCAAATCAGAAAAAAGAAACAGCGCAGATTAATTACGGATTATTTAAATAGAATCGATACTACTTTACAAAAAATATTTATGAAGCTACTCAAGTCACTCCGAACCAATTAAAAAATTATACTGTACTAGGAACTGGTATAGCATCTTCTAAGCTTTATACAATTGAAGAAATCATATCAAAGATGTAGATTTGAATACAATTTTCTCGTACCAAAAAATAAAAAATGGGGTGTGTTTGTTATGAAAATAGGGGAAAAATTATCAACTTTGGAAATGAAAGTCGTTCAAGGAGGTGGCTCTTTTAAGGATCTTATATATGCTATGGGTGGCGGAGCTGCCGGTGGTGCAGCGGTGGGAGCGGCAATTTGCGCACCAACAGTAGTTGGTTCTCCAGTATGTAGCGCTTTAGGAGCAATATACGGTGCAGTAGCTGGAGGATTTACAGCTGGGCTTGATTCAAAAAAATAAAAGTAGATTGAGACGAAAAAAATGAAATATGAAATATTAGAATTGCACAATTTAAAAGATATTACAGGTAGTGGAAAAGCTACTAATACATTAACCTGTGGCTTAAGTGGTGCTGCAACGGGCGTAAAGTGGTGTACTGCTGGAGGACCGTGGGCTATGGCTGGTTGTGGTGTAATTGGAGGAATTATTGGAGGAGTTATCGGCTATAATGCTCCTTAAAAAAGGCAATGAAATAAAAGAACGGATGGAACCAGTAGATATTTTTGTTCTAGTAATTACATTTAGCTTATTCTTCTTTATTTTAAAGCCATATAAAAATACAGGGTCGCTAACTATTAAGATAGTTATTTTAGCAGTTGTACTACTTTTAAATATTCATTCAATTACAAAGAAAAGCCCAAAATAGTATCGCTAGCTTAAAAGTGATATTTCAAATAATATAATTTGAAAAGAAGGAATAGAAAATGAAAAACGTGGAGAAAATCTCATTAGTAGAATTAAAAAAAGTAACCGGAGGAGCAACTTACTATGGTAATGGTCTATACTGTGATTCAAAGAAGTGCTGGGTTGAATGGGGAATTACTGGAGGCTGTCTAGCCCAGTACGCAATTGGAGGCTGGCTTGGTGGGGCGGTGCCAGGAAAATGTTAAATCAAAGGGAACGAGCAGCACAGAAAATTATTCATGATCTCTTCAACGATCTTGAAAAAAGCAAAGATAGCTCGTTTAAGGATATTCAAGATGTGTTAATGAAAGTCTATCAAAAACTTGACGATCCTAAGATTGAGCAGGCCCCACTGGTCAATCGGCTCGTGAATTACATTTCGTTTACTGCTGTTACAAAAAAGCTCAAGTTTTCCTCTATGCAAAATGAATGGATAATGGAGCTAAGTACCATTGGAAGGAAAGCCGGGTTGAATGGAGTTTACCGATCAGATTATGGTGATAAAAACCAATTTTAAATCATGGAAAAAGCAGTAGGTTAAAGAACTGAAGTGCCACCGAGCTCACAGTAGAAATTCATCCAATCTCTGATTTAGCTCCCTGCTTGACTGCCTACAGCTCTGCTAAAAAAACATACTCTCCTTTCCCATCCAGGTATTCTTGAACAATTTCCAATTTGAATTCAAAACTATATTTAGACATAAAAATACCGACCCCAAAAGCCTAGATTTTTGGTCTAACTTTTGGGGGGCGGTTCAAATTATCTATTTTTTTATTTTTAGGAAATAATTGGAAAAACGAATTGATAAAATAAATAAGATATAACTTGCGACGAACTGTAATTTCAAAAAATCACTACTTTTAGTGGTAGAAAAAAGTACGATGTCTTTTTCGATTATTTTCATCAATTACTATATTTCAAAGTAGATTTTAACTCATATACGTTCTCTCACATATCGTAGATTTTCAGAGGTTTTATTTGATTCTAAAGAAACAATCAAGTTGCTAATCTATCACGACAATTTAGAAAAGAACCACTTTTTACGTTTTAGGATAGTTTTTTTTTGTCTTGAGATAAAAAAACAAATAGAAAAGAAATCAGTAGTATCTTGTATATGTAACATAAATCTTTTTGAGAGGGAGTTTTATTATGCAAAACTTGAAAGAACTAAGTCATTTGAAATTGACTAAAATCAGTGGGGGTGGAGTTACACCTCCCAAAGGTGCCTTTTTTAATCCCGATGGGAAAACTAATCCTTACGATATGGCATTAGGTGGCACTACCTATCCCCATCAAGGCGCCTGCCCAATTGATTCCGATACACTTGGTTACATCGGTGGCGGTCAGAACCTTTGTCGTAAAAGATAGAATCATCTGTTTAATTTATCTGTAGGAGCAGCATTATGCGTATCAAAAAATATCTAAGTTTTATCAGCGGTATCGGGATCATTATTTTTGGTTCTCTTTCTCTATTTTGGATACATCCGAAATCAATTGATTCCCGTGGATATGAAATTTTTTCTACTCTATCACAATACGAAATTATCAACGATCAACCCACATGGAAAACTATTTCAAAACTAACTAGTTACGGGAAAAAAATAAATAATGTAGATGATTGGAATGGGTTGCTTTATAGTATCAATAAACATAGCTCTTTAGTGAAAATTACTTCTGATGAAGAGTTTCAAACATTCGAAAATAGTAATTTCCCTACAATCTCAAAATATAAAAACTTGACAATCATCAATATTCCAAGTGCATACAGTCCAGACGATAAGAACTTTTTAGAAGATTATGCTTCTACACTTGCTAAACTGATTAATCACGTATCAGGAAATATTGTTTTAAATCTATCTAATAATCACGGAGGCGCTCGAGAACCAATGATTCTTGGTACCAGTTCTTTGATTCCTGATGGTGTACTTTTTAACGAAATAGACAACCACAGAAATAGATACCCTGTATTATTAAAAAATGCTCAACTACTCGGAGGTATTCCTGGCACTATCAATACGTTATCTACATCTTGGCTTCCTTCACAACAAGAAAAAATCTTAAATCAAAAAGTCGCTGTTATAACAAATGATAAAACTTCCAGCGCAGCAGAAAGCCTTATACTAGCACTACGAAATAATCCTAACGTAAGAGTTTTTGGCCTCCCATCCGCCGGTTATACTTCAGTTAATATGAATCGCTTTTTTTCTAATCATAACTCAAAGGAGCTTTGGTGGCTTATTTACACCGTAGGGTATTATGAAGTTAACTTCCCAATAAATGGACAGTGTATTTTTAATAACCAACCCATTCCTCCAGATTATAAGGTCGATTTTTCATTACTAAAGGATAGTGATCAAGATCTTCTATCTTCTCAAGGAACAGATAACTTGTTAGAAACTATTAATAATTGGTTTGTTTCCGACTCCTGATGTATCTGTAGATCCAAAACAAAGATTTTCTATATTAAAATCAAAAACAAGGGTCAGAATCCCTATTTGAAAAGATAGAGGGTTGCATGCTCCTTGTTTCTTTATGGTTTAAAAGATAGAGTCTAAGGAGTTTTCTTTTTTATTTACCCAAATAGTTTGTTCTATACAATATTTTCCTAGCTTCTCGTAAGGGAAAAATGAAGAATTTTTTAGGCTCTCCAATCATTTGGATTATTTTTCAATTGATTCTTATCATCTTAATCCGATTGATTCCCATTCAACCTAGCATTTCTTCCAATAATCTCTAGTACAACAATACATTTAATTTGCTTGGTAGTAATTTAGCCTTAATTCTTTTGTCATGTACCTCACAAATGGAGATAAATTAGCTTAAGGCTAGACAATACCCAAATAGAGCCACCACCATTATTTTAGTAATGACTCTATATTATTTTACTTTTAACATTTATTCATTTGTAGTTACTTTTTTATTGATTGCTGTTGTTCATTTGTATCAATGACAGATTCTGCTGCAAAAACAGTTTGTGGCAGGTAAGCCGAGAAAATTGATACTACAATTAGTACACTTATTGCTGCTTTGACAATTTTTTTCAAAACGAACACCTTCAATTTTTTCAATTAATTGAATTATTAGCTAATAAATCGTTAAGAAAATAGAAATCTGCATCATAGAACGTCTCAATACAAATCCATGATGCAGATTAATTTCTCAAAAAATTTTAAGTTAGTAACAATTTGTCTTTATTCTGTTCTCTAAAATGTAAATGACATTATCTATCAAGTTAGAATACTCCAGAAAAATTCATAGATAATCAAAAAGATTGCTATGGCAACTGTTAAAATCAATTTCTTTTTCGAAGGTAAATCTTTCTTCTTTAGGTAGTTACCCAATGCAATTAAAGAGATTACAGCAGAGAAAACTAATGCTTTTACCATTGGTCCCAAATACTTCCAACAGCTCCCGTCAGACAACCGCCAGCAGCTCCACCAAGTCCACCTAGGGCACCACCAATTATTGCTCCTCCAACGCAAGAACCACCTACACTACCCCAGTTAATTTTTCCACCAATTACTTTTAACATTTCTGCTTGATTCAGTGTTTCTTTTTTCATTAATAGTTCCTCCTAATTTCCTAATAGTCCACCAATACATGCAGCAGAACCACCAATTACTCCAAAATGCGCTCCAACAAATGCTCCTGGAATAGCACCTAATCCAGCAGCTAATCCGCCACCAGCTGCACCAGCTACAGTTCCTGCCCCTATTCCTTTACCAATGTCTTTAGACAATCTTTTGAGCTATACCCTCCCATTAATCGTTTCAATTCTTGTTCGTTTAATTTTTGAAACTTTTGCATGATAAAACTCCCTTTCAAATAGATTTATGCTACATATACAAGGTACCACCAGTTTCTTCTTTGTTTGGGTATTTATCTCAAAACACTAAAAAACTGTCCTGAATCGAGAGAAGTAGCCTTTTCTAAATTGACATGATAGATTAGGCTGTTTAATGAGTTTTCAAAAATAAATTGATGGAGTCTTTGCTATTTATGAATATACATTTCTATTTCTGATTTCCTAACAATACAATCTTATCTGCCTTGTAATACATCGGGTGCCCAGGTCTACTTGGTTGTAAGTTCTCAAACCGGCATTTGACACTTTCACGTTTCATAATTTCGTCATTGTCAATCGGATGATCTAAGGTGTTGACGGTGACTTGCGTTGCTTTTTTACGGAACTGTCCTTCTAGGATGGTCACCGAATATTTGTACCCGATAATCTCATCGGTATAGAAGTTTCTTGGTTTGTTTTCGCGATCTAGAATAACTTGTCCGTTTTCATCAGTTCGGGTTTCGGTCGCAAATTTCGGAGTGACCTCATCTAGTTCAAAGGTTGGGCCAATGGCTCCGAAATCAAAATCATTAATACTTAACATTTTTGGCATCGTATATTCTTCCTTTCTTTGCTATACTTGGTTTAGAAAATTTTTTAACAGAGCGTTCGTTCACTTATTGGGAAGTGACGGACACTTTTTTTGTGCGTTCTTGAATAAGTGGAATTAAATCGGGACGTTGTTGTTCACTGACGTATTGAATCATGCGATCAGAAAGTTCGGGAGTCCATTCATAATTGGGGCGAATCTCTAACAAACTTGGGTCAATCCCGACCCCCTCATGATGCAAGAAAAAGAGTGCTTGGGTTAATGCCATGGGTCCACCGTATTCATACCAGTTCAAGGAACGGTCAAAGCTACTCACTTGATACTGTCGGGTAATAGTGGGAACTAGGCTTGGCTTTAGGTAGTCTTGCCACCAACGACAGACCTGCTTTAAGGAGCCGTCTGTGTAAAAGGTAAGCTCCGTTTGCAGAAACCCTCGAATTAAGTTTGCGACACATTGATCTTGCGGTAAAAAGGCAATTGTTCGAAAGAGACTTTCTGCAACATCATTTCGTGTCTCGATTTCCAACCGAATTTGGGGAGCCCGAGCCAGAATTTCCTCTTGTTTTGCTCCATCAAAATCTTTGGCCATTTCTTTGGCTTTGTCGTAGGCCCGAAACATACAAGCCGATCCTCGAACGCCGATACTAACCGTTTTTGCCCGTTGTTTGGCATCAAACTCACTGTCATGGAGTTGATAGCTTCGTCCTTTTGAAAGAAACTGTTTTCTCTTAACTTTGTTATGGATTTGATCCACCGTGAAATAGGGCACCTCATTGTAATCATCCAAGGCTAAATCCAGACGCTTGATTTCAAAGGTGAAGGCGGTTTGACTGGCATACTCGTAAAACCGGGTAGCAAGTTCTTGAAAGACATTCGCTTTTGCGTTATACGAAAGCATAATCCATTCATAAGTGGTACAGGCTTGCCCACTTAAGACAAGGGTTCCGCGTTCTTTGGCCTTTTCTGGCTGGTGATAGGTGTAGTATTTGAGAAAGCCACAGGTGTAGACAATATCGTATTCTTCATGTTTTAAACTGCCTGCTTGAATCGAGACGGATTCTAAACTGATTTTTAACAAGTCTTGAAAGACCGTCTGGTAACTGACTTGATGCAAGACGGCTTGAAACCAGTCTACTTTTCCTAGTACATTCTGGGTACTTTTGGTCATTTGGTCACCTCCTTTAAAATTTGCGATGGTTCGCAAATCATTTTTGTTGTGAAAAAGCTTGGTAGTATCGGCTTTTTTCGCATTTTTCCGGTAGTTATTAGCCATTATTTTTCTCTTTATATGGTGCTATTAGAAAGGCACCTTATCCTAAGCCGGTGTCTGGTGTTCGCAAAAGACCCGTGCGTTCCACGCTTCCGTAAGCCTCGCCTGCTGATTGGCTTTCAGCCATCCCAGTCGAGGCAACGGCTGCGGCAACCACCCCAACCCGACACCGGCTCCTTTCCTTGGCCCCACACCTTTGTTTAGTTTTGATAGGTTAATAACCATCTTCTCACCGCTTGAATGCTGTATAAAACCATACCTGAGTCCAATCGAATTTCTGGACAGCCCTGAAGAACCCATTCTTTCAATGTATTAACACTCACATCGAAATGCGCCGCACAGTATTTTTGTTTGACGATATCCTGTTGGGTTTGTGTTTCTTCCAAGCGGGTTTCTAACAGGGCAAAGAATTGATTGGTCTGATCTTTTTGCCAATCCAGGAGCGCTTGTTCCAATACCGACATCCTTTTCACCTCCTTATATTTTCTTTTTAAAACTAAAAGAACTATAAATAAATAAAATAGTATCTTTTCGTACACTCTACCGCTATTCAAAATAGATGTCAAGTATATTTAAAAAGTTTACTTGAAATACTATTTAGTTTATTTTTTGCTTGAATTTTTTAGGGAAAGCGCTTATGATAGAGCCGAGGTGAGGAAAATGATAGAAAACTTTGGCGGCAATGTCGCACGTTTACGAAAAGAAATGGGACTTTCCCAAACGGAATTCGCCGAAAAGATTGGTGTACAAAAACAAACCATCTCCAATATCGAACGGGGAATCCGTTACCCGACCTTTGAGAGCTTGGAAAAATTTGCGACGGTCTTTCATGCGACACCGATTCAGCTCTTTGGTTCACCAAAAGAGATTGCGGTCTCCGAAACAACGGTTATTCTCGATCGCATTGACGAATACGATCAAAAAGTCCAAAACTTGTTTACTTTGGCGAAAATTTTGAATAGCCATACAGTGAAAGAAATAGATGAGGTAGCAGAAAAGCTAGCCTTTATTGAACGTTTCTTCACCCCACAAATGCGTTTGGATGAAGACGGAAATCCGATTTTGGATCGTCATGGGAAGCCAGAGATGAAACCAGTCTTCTTTGACAACTTACCATTTGAGGAAATTGAAAAAACTGCAAAAGACTTAGCCTTCATTCAAGAAGCTCAACAGAACAAGTAACGAAAGTTCATTCCTTTCCTATGTGCCCCACACAATAGGAGGAAAATTAAAATGGCTAATTTTGATCAATATGAAAAAAAGAACGGAGATAAAGCATGGAAATTCCAAGCTTATCTGGGAACTGACAAAGTAACAGGTAAACCCATTAAAACCACTCGAAGAAATTTTAAAACAAAAAAAGAAGCCCAACTTGCTTTAGCTAAATTGCAAGTGGACTTTGAACAAAAAGGTCTCGAAAAAGATGGAAATGAGACTTTTCAACAAGTTTATGATTTGTGGCTAGACACTTATAAAACTACTGTAAAAGAAGTAACCTTCATGAAAACCGAAATTAAGTTTCGAAAATGGATTCTACCAAAATATGGTGATCTAAGAGTGAATAAAGTGACTGTACGGATGGCACAAGAAATCATTAATCAGTGGGCAAAAGAAACAGATCAGTACCGAATACTGCATTCAACTGCAAAAAGAGTATTTGAATATGCGATAAATCTTGGCATTATAACAAACAATCCATTGTCACATATTATGATGCCAAAACGTGAAAAGCGAATAACCACAGAAAAGGTTAAAGCCTACACCAAGGAAGAAGTAAAAAAAATTTCTGAGTATCTTCAATCAAAGAGTGGGACATACCGTTCTGAATATGATAAGACACTTATGCGATTCCTATTTTACACAGGTTGTCGAATCAGCGAGGCTCTTGCCTTAAACTGGAATGACATCAACTTCGATGAAAAAACAGTCACTATCAACAAAACTCTCAGTCAAACAAAACATGGCTATAAGGTCTCTTCACCGAAAACAGATACCAGCACAGCCACAATTTCAGTTGATGATGTTACCTTATCTTTCCTAAAAAAATGGCAATTAAATCAAAAAGAATTTATGTTGCACATTGGATTAACCAATCCTGAAATGATTTTTTGCGGTATTTATAAACAAATCGTAACTCATCATGCTATCTATGTACGGTTACAAACAATTACCGAAAAAGCTGGAGTTCCCTTTCTAGGTATCCATGTGACAAGGCATACACATGCTAGCCTTCTTCTAGACGCTGGTGCATCATTAAAGGACGTACAAGATCGACTAAGACATGCTTCAATCAAAATTACAATGGATACTTATGGTCATCTAAGTAAAGAGACAAAAATCCAAACTGTTGATAAATTTGTTCAACATCTTAATGCTTGATAATCTAATGGCATTCAATTTGGCATTCAAAAAGAAGAAAAAGAGCAGAATCCCTATATACTAAGGATTCTGCCCTTTAAAAATCTTATTCTTCTTCTTCAGACATAAGTCAATCTCGCTAAGAATTAAAAATTCCCAGGCTAGCATGCCTTATGGCTCGAAGCTAAGCGCTACTAGAACTACCTCTTTAAACGGTGTTCAAAAAGCAGCT
>NZ_ATXL01000003.1 GCF_000421665.1 Bavariicoccus seileri WCC 4188
TTCTTCAGTGTGTTGATTGGGATGTGAGTGGGGCTTTGTACTCTTATTTCTTAAACTATCCCATGTCCCATCATAGTTGTCTCTCCAACGTTTGACTTGCATCCGATTTGTGTGATATTTGCGTGCAGCCTTGGCATTATTATCATGTTTAACCGCATAATCAACGACTTTCTTTCTGTATCGCATTTCTTCTGTTATAATATTCTTCATAGGGGAAGCTTTCCTTTCTGTGGTGTGGTAATTACAGTATAGCAGAAGCTTCCTCTATTTTTTTATTTTCATGTAACACATGTATTGTAACCTTACATACTTACAATCAATTTGTCATGATGTGATTAACAACAGGTAATATCCTGTAAGTAACAAAATACAATGGGCTCTACTCACCATCTCATACTTTTCAAATCGAATTTTACGGTTATTTGTAACACTTAATGTATTTAAAGACTAATCTTTGATCTGGTCTGAGAGAATCGTATAGTTTGGTTTGGATGATTGAAACAGTTTTTTTAACGGTTTGCCTTTCTTCTTCACTAACTGATTTCGGGCCAAATGATTCTTTCATCACGATTGTCATCACTTGTTGTAGGTCGTTATCACTGATAGTAGTCTCTGTCTTTTCTGAGCTATCTAAGTCCTTAATAACAGCTGCTAATTGATCAACAAAATCTTCTTCTATACCTGTATATCCTGCTAATTTTCCGGTGAATTGGACACTTTTTAATAATTCTTGGAAGTAAACATCTGCTTTTAGAATTCCCCACTTCGTTTGTTTTCTTTTGTATCTTTCAGTTAGAGTAATCACTACTAATAAGAGGACCGCTAAGAAGATTGCCACAGTTTTAGTGATTGTTTTAGGACCGATCGCTAACCAGCTGATTCTATCTCCTTCTGCCTCACTGCTATCTTTAGCCAAATCCTCATCAAAGAGGATAGAGTTCTCTTCTGGTGTGACTTCAACTGGGTACCATCCTCTGGTTTCATCATAAAGTTCTACCCAAGCATGGGCTTGTTCGTCTGATAATATCGCCTCATAATCACCATTGTCTTTACTCAAAAAATCACTCGTATTCGCTCGGTAGCCACTGACATAGCGTGCTGGGATACCATACAGGCGAAACATTAGTGTTGCAGCAGAGGCGAAGTGTTGGCAATATCCTGCTCTTAAATCAAACAGGAAAGCTTCAGAGACATCACTGCCAACTGGCATCACACCAGGTGTCAAAGAATAGCGTGCTCTGGTGTGGAGTTTCTGGATGATCTCTCTTTGTATAGCATCTTTATCACCACTAGCTACTAATTCTTCATCAATCAAATCAGCAAGTCGAGGAATCATACTTCTATCGACTTCGGTATACCTTTCTTGCACAAAGTTAGCATAACGCCCCTCAACTTCTCTAAACCAATCGAATTGAGAGAGTTGTTTCAGGTCTTCTTGATAGTTCTCATAAGTATTGTCATTATAGACAGTATAGAGATTTCCACGCTCACCTTGCACTTGTAACTTGGATAAATAAGGGATAGTTGGCGCTTTTAATAACTTATCCAGTCGTCTTGTCCGCACTGAATTAGCTTGTGGCGTTGCTTCTCCGGCTGCTTCTTTTTTCGTCTTCAAGGCATCGAATGTCATGTAAAACCGTTCATCAAAACTTTGGTTGTCCCCAAAGTTCAGCATGTAATATTGGAAAGAAGTGTTATCCGCTCCATAAGTTTCATAAAGTCCATCGAAAAATGCTCGTTCGTCTAGTCGGTCCCATTCGTTACCAATGTAGTCTCCGAAAGATTGGCTCTTCAAGTATAGCGGTTCATTTGGTTGGGTCGACACACTGACCTCCAACTGGTCTTTCCCATCCGGATAATTATTGCCACGATTGATTGTCCCACTGAGATCACTTTCGTCCGTTTTTGTTTGATTCAATGAATAACGTCTGACTTCGTTTTCAATACCCATCGGCAAAGCCAATAACTGATCCATTGAGTCGCTTAGGACTGTAGTGAATAACGCAAATAGCGCGCAAAACAAGCCAGTCGCTACCACAACACTTTTACCAACCACTTTAAATTTCGACCGGTCTTTCTGTCCCATATGCCTGAGTTTACTACTCTTAGCACTGGTCGCAATCATATTGACGATCACTATAAAGGTCAACAAAAAGTAAAAAGGTAGGGTGATTGGGATGCCTAAATAAGGGCCTAAAAAGCCAACTGTAATAATAATCGCATTGACCAACCACCGCTGGCCAAAATTGACCATCACTTGAAATAAGACCTCAGCAACCACAAGAGCTGCGACCAATACGACCCAATTCAAGGACGTTGGAAGTGGTCCTTTGTGTACCACATTATCATATAGGATCAGTGCTTCTTGCCAGCCTCCTCGCCATTGCATGGCTAAATACCCAAGGCCAGCCACTAATGGGATAGCAGCTATTTTGACCCGGTATACCGTTAATACCCATCTTAAACTACAATAGGCAAACACCAGCCAGTGAATCCGACCCATATCTAATTCAATCGGAAGTCCTTCTAAAAATAGATCTGTTGGGACGCTCAGTAAGGCATAAATGATACCATAGTAACTCAAGAAAAACAGAACTTGCGCAAATAACCCTTCATAAATAGGGCTTTTTTGCGTTGGGTCGCTCATTTCTGACACAGAGATGGGCGACTTTTGTGTCGTTGTCTGTTTCTTGAATGGTCTAAAAAAACTCATAGTCTTAGTGGCCTTCCCACAAGTTCAGCGTAAAGCTTTGATGCCTCGAACTGATACAGCAACTGGTGATTTTCATATAGTCTCAACTGGCGGTCGATAGTGATTAAAATCTTATCATCGCTCCTACTATCTACTGGGTCAAAACCAGGATCATGTCGACTAGTCTGTTGACTGTCTGCTTGCCTTCCTTCTTTATCGGTATCGATTGATGCCATCTCATGGATAACTTCTTGTAAAAAAGAATCATAATA
Source organism: Bavariicoccus seileri WCC 4188 (assembly GCF_000421665.1). GTDB lineage: Bacteria > Bacillota > Bacilli > Lactobacillales > Aerococcaceae > Bavariicoccus > Bavariicoccus seileri. Next base: position 2,965 of record NZ_ATXL01000003.1, read on the forward strand.
AAAGGGAGACTTGATTGGAATTGTAAGCTCCCAATCATTCCTTTTATTTACCAACTGAAGTTGTTCCACTAACTCCTCTTGGGTCAGTGCTGAGACTAGGCTAGCAACTAGTACTAAAAAAGCATCTTTTTCTTTTAATGACTGTGACAGTGGTGGTGTGAGATCAACTCTGATAGACACTTGTTCCTCTTTTTGTTCACTGTAGACCTTGCTCAACAGTTCGTCATTCCGAGCACTTAACTTCCAGTGAATCGTCTTCAGGTGGTCACCAGCTTCGTATTGTCTCACTTGAAATACGTTAGGCGGTGTTGCCCCTCTTAAATCGACCTCTTGCCCTTTGCTTCCTGCTTGTTGAAGCAATAATAGCGCTAGATCTGCTTTTAGAACTGGTGGAATAACAATTTGTTTTTGGCTGATAGCGAGACGTTTACGCCGCTTGAATAATTTTAAATAGTCAAAACACTCGATTTCGGTTACTAGAATCTCGATTTCACCACTATAAGTCGAATCTGTCCCAAGAGCAATAGTTGCCTCGCCTAGACCATCCACAAAGCCATGAAACTTCTTGGTTACTACTTTCTTGTTAGGATCCAATCGATTATAGAAAGATACCGTTATCTGGTAGTAAGGAATAGGGAGACGTTGTCGATTCGTCAACCGAATTCTAGCAATAGCAGTGTGTTCTTTGACGATGATAGGATCGTCTAGATCAATCTCTATTTCCAGATACTTAGCCATTTGTAAGGCATATAGATAAGAAATAAATAACAAGACGAACAAAACGATAGCTAAGACCATGAATTCAGCTGAATGGTATCTACCAGAAAGGTAGAAACTCAAGACAAGTGTCAGGAGATAGCCAAACTTTCTCATGTCATTCGCCTCAAGGCTGGCTTAGGGATATCTGCCAAAATGCGTTGAAGGACCCCTTTTTTGCTGATACCTTCCATTTGAGCTTTATGACTCAGTACCACGCGGTGGGATACAATCGGAATAAAGTGATCGACGACATCGGATGGTTGAACGAATTCAAAGCCATTTAGCCAGGCAACAGCACGGGTAAACTTGACTAAGGCGATGGTTGCTCTAGGACTTGCACCTAATTCGATTAACGGATGGTTTCGAGTCTTACCAACTAATTCGACGATATATTGGTAAATAGCATCATGAATAAATAAGTCATTGATCTCTTCTTGAATGTTTTCTAGCTCCTCGGTTGATACAATCGGTCGTAGTTGATCCGTCCGCTTGCCTACAGAAACTTGCTTAGCTAATAATATCTCACTATGCGGATCTGGATAACCCATGCTCAGAGAAATCAAGAACCGATCCATTTGGGCAGGTGGCAGTAACTGTGTCCCGGCTGTTCCTGTCGGGTTCTGCGTTGCAATAACATGAAACGGTCGTGGTAGGGGTCTCGTCTCACCATCTACCGTCACTTGTTTTTCTTCCATCACTTCAAGCAGAGCAGACTGTGTCTTTGGAGAGGTTCGGTTGATTTCATCCGCTAACAACAGATTACAAAATACGGCACCAGGTTGATAAACAAAACGGCCTTCTTCTTTCTGATAAATCGAAAAACCTGTTAAATCTGACGGAAGCACATCTGGTGTAAACTGGACTCTGTTCCACTCCATCCCAAAAACTTTTGATAAAGCAAGCGCCATCGTAGTCTTCCCAACTCCTGGTATATCTTCTAAAAGAACATTACCACCGGCTAAAAATGCTGCAATTACTTCAAATACAAATTGTTGCTTTCCTAAAATAACTTCATTGACCTTATCAATCAATTGCCATATTTTTTGATCACTTCTCATGACGTGCCTCCCAAGGGGTCTTTGGTTCATATAAGGGACAGGTTAGTCTTTCAAATCATATTTTTTCATCTATTAAACAAATGAATCTAAACACATCTTTCAGACCAAACAATTTTTAAACAGGTCTATTAGACGGTCTCGTTTCAGTAGTAGGCAATCATGTCTCACGACTACAAGCTAAATTAAAGTAAGTTTGTGTCTTATTTTAATGATAGAGTAATGGTTTAGTTCTTGTCAATTCACTGAACCGGTAACAAGTAACGATAACATTAAAAAAGAGTAACAATTCCCATTTCGGAAATCATTACTCCCTAAACTGATTTACTACAATCAACTTATTTATTGTCCTTCAGCGCTCCCGCTTACCAGATAAGCAGGTATCAATTGGTCTGAGCCCGTATCTATCAAGTACCGGTAATAAGCCGAGGTGATGTCACCCTCGACCTCTCCCACATGGACGAACCAAACGATCTCTTGATTCGGTTCTAATGCCGTTGGATCAAAGAAGACTGATAGTTGATCAACATTTTTATCCAAAACCATAGCTTGGAAAGTATATTGATTGTTCAAAATCAATTGACTACTCTTCAATTGTTCTCCATATGGAGGTTCATTATTTGCCCGTTCAACTAATGGAGTTGTCACCTTGGTCCCCACAATAGTCGCCGGGAAGGTCAAACCAGATTCGTCATCACTCACTGTCGTTTTAAAGTAAACAACCTCATTCACCGTAAGAGATGACCCATCACTAGCTTTTCCGGCTATATCACCACGCATTGGGAAATACTCTTTGATTGAGATACGTTGGGCATTTGACCCATTGAAAATCCCTTCAAAACTCTTTAAATCTGCCGCATAATCGTTGCTGACAAGTGCACTAGCTTTATCGGTGTCTTTACTATCAGCCTGATCATTAGCTTGATCATCAGCTTGATCATCAGCTTGATCATCAGCTTGATCATCAGCTTTATTATTAGCAGTTTCATTAGTCTGTGATGTAGATTGTGATGCTTCACCTTCAATAGCTGACGACTGTGCTTGTGCTGGTAATAGCCAGTATTGCCGTAGCAACCCTACTACTAGTAAGGCTGTCAATATCCCAATCACAACGACTTGAAAATCTACAGCATCAAACTGAAACCCGTCACTATCTTTGCGCCATTTACTCACTCGCACTCACCCCCGCTCTTAGAATCAGTGGTTGTGCAAGTGGTGCTTGATCTTTGCCTAATGGACTCGGGAACGCGATTAAGAGGTAAGCTACCGTGAAATCTGTAGCCCAGTCACTTTTAGAAGCAAAGGTGACTGACTTCCCGCTAGTCAATTCGATTGGACCATCCGTACTAAACGTCAGCTTAGCTGGTTCCACACGATTATAATCGACCGTGACAGCTTTGGGATCAATCGTGATACCCTCATCTCCAAGTTTATCACTAGCTGTCACTGTATAGACTGTCACGACAGCTTCATTGTCGAAGGTCAATTCATCCACAGAAACGCTATAAAAATCATTCGAGCCACTCGCATCTGGCTTGACCGTTTTTACTTGGTCCTGATTCAAACTAGCAATCATATCCTCCACTGCTTTTGCATCAGTATCTTCTGTCTCTTTATCGGTCGCCTTATCATCACTAGCTGAGTCAGCGTTAGAATCACTCGCTTTATCAGTTGCATCACTTTTTTTGCCATCATTATTCTCTTGATCTGATTGTGCCTGTTTAGTCTCTTGGGATGACTTCCCAGAAGGCCAGTTACCTGTTGCAGCAACACCAGCAAGATAGCCAACGGTCAATATCAGTAGGGTTCCTAAAAACAGCGCCAAGTAACGCCTCTTATGTTCTAATAACTGCATAAGCCCCTCCTAGCTTCATTATGCCTCTGGGCGGCTCTTACGAGCTACATCAGCTAATATACTTTTAACGAACTCTGCTTGGCTGACCGATTGTGTCTCTTTTGACCCATACTTTCTAACTGTAACAGTATCGTCAGAAACTTCTTGGTCTCCAATTACAAGTTGGTATGGCACTTTCTCTGTTTGTGCTTGACGGATCTTATAACCCATTTTCTCATTGCGGTCATCAACGGTTACCCGTATGCCATAACGGTGCAATTCATCCTTAAACGCATTGGCTACTTCTAAATGATGGTCTAGACTAACCGGAATAACCACTGCTTGGACTGGGGCTAACCAAGTTGGGAATGCTCCTTTATACTCTTCGATTAAGTAGGCCATGAACCGTTCCATCGTTGATACGACACCACGGTGAATCATCACAGCCCGGTGATTATTTTCTCCATCTTCACCGACGTAAGTAATATCGAAACGTTCTGGTAACAAAAAGTCCAGTTGAATGGTCGACATCGTTTCTTCAACCCCAATTGCGGTTTTAAACTGAACATCTAATTTAGGACCATAGAATGCTGCTTCACCTATTGCTTCAAAATACTCCAACCCTAACTCATCCATAGCTTCTTTTAACATTGACTCTGCCCTATTCCACATGTCATCATCATCAAAGTATTTATGTTTATCTGCAGGATCACGGTAGCTTAAACGGAAACGATAGTCCTTAATATTGAAGTCTTTGTAAACTTCCTTCGTCAAGTCGAGTACCCGTTTGAATTCATCTTTGATTTGGTCTAAACGCAAGAAGATATGTGAGTCATTCAAAGTCATTTCACGAACCCGTTGTAACCCTGATAAGGCGCCACTCTTTTCATAACGGTGCATCATACCAAGCTCAGCGATACGGATTGGTAATTCTTTATAAGAATGGATGTGGTTTTTATAAACCATGATATGGTGCGGACAGTTCATTGGACGTAGAACCAATTGTTCGCCATCTCCCATATCCATCGGTGGGAACATATCTTCTTTATAGTGATCCCAGTGTCCACTTCTCTTATAAAACTCAACATCAGCCATGATTGGAGTATAAACATGCTCATAACCCAATTCGACTTCTTTATCGACGATATAACGTTCAATAATCCGACGAACCGTTGCACCTTTTGGTAGCCAGAATGGCAACCCAGACCCAACTTCCTTGCTCGTCATGAAGAGATCCAATTCTTTCCCGATCTTCCGATGATCGCGTTCTTTGGCTTCTTCGCGACGTTTCAAATCTGCTTTTAAGTCTTTCTTGTCAAAAAAGGCAGTCCCATAAACCCTTTGCATCATCTTATTATCGGAATTACCACGCCAGTAAGCACCAGCTAACGATAACAACTTGAAGACTTGAATACGACCAGTAGATGGTACATGGACACCTCGACAAAGATCAGCAAAATCCCCTTGTTCATAAATCGTGATTAAGTCGCCTTCAGGGATATCATTGATCAATTCTACCTTATACGGATCATCTTTGAAGCGTTCCAAAGCGTCTGCACGTGAAATTTCGTGACGAACGATTGGTAGGTTTTGTTTCACGATATTGTGCATTTCTTCCTCAACGGCAGGAATTTGTTCTTCTGTTAATTGGGGATCCATGTCAGTATCATAGTAAAATCCATCACTGATGGCAGGTCCAACTCCAAGATGGATTTGTGGAAATAAATGCTTTAAAGCATGTGCCATCAAATGGGCTGTTGAATGCCTTAAAATACTGAGTGCTTCAGGATCATCTGGTGTTATGATGGCAAGCTCTCCATCTTCCGTTAACGGACGATCGAAATCGACCAATTCTCCATTAAACTTCCCGGCTAATCCTTTTTTTCCCAAACTCTTGCTGATATCTGCTGCTACTTCTTTTACTTTTATTCCGGATTCATAGATCCGTTCATTACCATCTGGTAATTTGATTTTTAGTTGACTCATTCGTCAAACCCTCCCTAACTATTTCACACTATTCGTCACTATTTTCAGCGACACATTTTGCCAGACAACCGATCGATTACTACTGATTTAGAGGATTTATGACACAAAGACTATAAAGAATGATAATGGCCGTCTTATAATGGTCTATTGCCTGATTATAATGGTCTTTGCTGATAAAATAAGAAAACACAGACATAAAAAAAGTCCCATACCAATGCAAAAGCATCAGTATGGGACGTGATAATCTGTCATCACGTGGTTCCACCCAACGTTTGATTTCTGCTAGACTCAACCCCTCATAAGGCTAAAGTAATGGCTAGTCTATCAGAATTCCTCTGATCTATAACGGTGATAGCCGCATCTCTTTACTGACAATCTCCCATCAATACAGGCAGATTTGCTTTCTAGATATGTCGATCAACAGTGGTCTAACATTATGGCTAGTGAGATTTTGCACCACCCAATCTCTCGCTAAAACTAGTTACATAACATAGGTGTCTGTCAATATGGCGTAATCATAACGCACTTATATCACTTTGTCAAAAAAATCTGTTAAAAAACGCCAACAATCCTACTACCGTCGTTGGTTTTTACCAGTGACGTTTACTTCCTCTGCTAAGTAGCGGACACGCTCCATAACTCGCATCGCTTTTAGCGGTTCAACGTCTCCTTTTTGGGTGACTTCAAAATGTTTTTGTAATTCTTTGAACCCAAAATTAGAGCTAAAGAATGTCGGCAGTTGCTCTTGCATACGGTATTGGAGAACAACACCTAGAAAGTCGTCTCGTAACCACGAGCTATTTGCCTCAGCCCCAATATCGTCAAGCATCAAAATGCTACTTTCTTTCAGCGTATTCAGTTTCAACAACATGGTGTTATTTTGAAATGAATTTTTGAGCTCTACTGCCATACTAGGGTAATGGACCATGGTCACTTGATGACCAAGTTCTGCTAATTGTTGCGCCAATGCGGCTAACATATATGACTTTCCAACACCAAAGTTTCCGTAGAGATACAAGCCTTTTTGAAAGGACGTTGGATCACTGGTATATCGTTCGGAAAACCCAATCATTTTAGAGACGATTGGCTCTCTAGCAGGTGTCAAGTCAATCGCAGATAAGGAAGCTTCCGCAATATCTTTAGACATGTAAAAGCTATTGATCCGTTTCTTGATTGCTTTTTGCCGTGCTTCTTTTTTATAGTCCGCTGTTTGGCGGTAAACACAGTCGATATAGGTCCCGTGCCACACTAAGACTGGCTCTAAATGTGGATTGGCAACAGGCTGCTTCTCTTTCCGCTTCTTGGTTTCTATCATAAACTCATTTAACTTCGCAAAGCTTCTCTCAAGCACTGCAGGAGTGACCAAGTCATTGTGGTCTTTTAGAAAAGAAGCAACTTCAGGATAATTCACTACAGCTTCGCGTTGCTCTTCATAGCGTTTTCTGAGGTTTGGGTCAAGCAATCTTTTCTTTAAACCATCTGCAATATTATCCATCAGTTCTCATCCTTTCTCTGTTGTTTTAAGCGCTCCAACCGTTCGATTGCAGCTTTAATATCCGAGCTATTGGTTCTGCTTGTATCGGTTGCGGTGGTTTCCTTTTGTCCGTTTTGTTTGGTTTGTTTGTTTTGCGATGACTTTCTGCCATCATCAGTACTGTGGTCGTTACCCTGTTGTCCTGTCTGTGTTTGAACATTACTAGCCTTATCTGAACTTTCTGAACCTTCTGAACTGCCTGAACCGTCTGAAACGTTTGAACTATCTGAACTGTCAGATCCATAAAGCTCATCCAATTCTTTCTTTGCCCAATCTGGCAGTGGTTCTTCTCGACCACTTTTGCCATATCGCGTCTTACGAGCAGCTTGACTGTTATTGATAGCCTTAGCTTTTTCATTTTTGAATAGCCGAGCAGCAGCGATTGCTTGTTCTGCCGTCGTAACACCTTGAATGGTCCATTTGTTTAAAATCGTATCGAAGAACGCTTTATTGATATGGTCTTGACCAAGTTCCACTAATAAATAATGAAGCAATACATTGATGACTTCGGCTGGAGTAGCCGTCGTCTCTAAGCTATTTCTGATTGTCCGTTTCTCATGATCCATCTCGTTACCACCAATTTTTTGACGCAATTGGCTGTAAAAGGGCAATGATGGTATTTGCTTGAAGGCCTTCAAAAGTGCTGGATTGACATCAGTTGCTGGTGCAATAACCCGCCGATTCCTTCCAGATAATCCCTTGGACGTTTGATTATCATTTCCTAGTGCAATCTGGTTTGACATCTCACTACTATCAGCCCTTTTAGCTTTGTTTCTCAGATTTGTTGGATGATTTTCATACGAGCTATAGATCACTTGTTTCAGCTTGTCAGCATCGACCTGGGTCTTTTCGCCATTTAGGGCACCATATAAGAAACGGGCCATACTCAATTCATCGATTCCATAGAATCGTTGTAAAGCATTAGCCATTTGACGCGTATGATCATCCACTGCCGTTTTGTCGATTCCTTGCGTTTTCAGTTGGTCCAGAATCAATTGCCAATCTAAACTCAATCCCCCGTCATCCAACCAAGTCAGATAAGCTGCATTTTCAGCTGGCTCTTGCTCGAACTTGATGCTCATCATCGCATAAGGTAAGGGAAAGACTTGGTAAAAAGATTTCGTGACTTCTTCACAATCACTCGGTAAGACATCGATAGCATACCGTGACTTGATCTGTTTGAATTGTCGTTCGCCTACTGATTCATGTAGAAGTGTCGACAACAGGTCATCGGCAAAAAAATGGTTTGGATCAACAGGTGGCTCTATTTCTAACCAGTATTGTTGATTACCCGGATCTTCAAAGATCCGGAGAAGACTGATTCCTTGAAGTCTATCGATTGCCTTCTCCCATTGTTCGATTGTTAAATCTGCTTGATTCAACCAATGACTTACTGGCATCGGCTCGCTATCCCAGGTCTCTTCAAAGATCCAAAAATGAAAATTGGTATATAGTTGCGTCGCTACTGCCCCGATGAGCGGTTGATATAGGATACTTAGCCAGTGTAAATGCGTTTGAGTGATCCAGTGTGGTTGGCGTAATTGGATCGTTGTGGTTGGCTTAAATATGGCCACTTTACGCGTCATGCTTTCGTTCCTCTTCTTTTTTTTCGCCCTTTTCTAACCGTTCCAATTCTTTGATGAACATTCTGCGATCTGTGAATTGGCGGTAGACGCTCGCAAAGCGAATATAAGCAATATCATCAAGAGGTGCCAACCGATCCATGACAAACTCGCCGATTTTTTGACTCGGTACTTCACTATCGCCATCTTGTCGGATCGTTAATTCAATATCATCAACGATTTCTTCCAACTTAGCGAGTGGAACTGGTCTTTTTTCAGCTGAACGGATCAACCCATTGAGAATCTTTTTCCGACTAAATATCTCTCGTTCTCCACTACGTTTGATCACGAGTAGAGGGGTTTGTTCAATTCTTTCAAACGTTGTAAAACGATAGCCACATGATTCACATTCGCGACGTCTCCTAATCGTACGACCATCCTCCGATTGACGACTATCGATCACTTTTGTACCAATATGATGACATTTAGGACAAAACATCGAACTCCCTCACTTTCTGATCTAGTTTTTCAGTAACGATTTGTTGGGTCTGAGCAATAGGGTGACGATTATCGATGACCCAGTCTGCTCTTTCTTTCTTTTTAAGTAGTGGCCACTGGCTAGCCATTTTTTGCTCAGCTTGCTCTTTTGTGATTTGATCCCTTGCCATCAAACGGTTGACTTGGACATCTTCTGGAACCCAAACGACCCACACTTCGTCCATCAGTTGGTCATAGTGACTCTCATATAACAACGGAATATCACAAAATATCAGTGGTTTATGTTGTGCCTTTAGGTGATTAATCTGAGACTCTATCTCTTCTCTAATGATAGGACCTAAAATCTGGTTCAATTGCTCTCTTTTAGTAGCAGTTGAAAAAATGAGTTTGCCAACGTAGGCTCTATCCATTGTTCCATCAGCAGCAATTGCCTCAGGTCCAAAAGCTTTAGCAATTTTCTTTAAGGCAGGCTTGCCAGGTTCAACGACTTGTCTAGCAACTTGATCCGCATCAATGATGGGTAAAGGATATTGTTTAACGACTGAGGTTACCAAGGACTTTCCTGTGGCAATGCCACCCGTAATCCCGATGACATGACTCATTTTTGGCCTTCTTTCGGCTGACATACTGGGCAAAAATGAGTACCGCGCTGATTGACTTTGATTTTTTCGATCAAAGCACCACAGCGAACGCATGGTAACCCTGTTCTCCCATAGACCTTGAGCTCATTTTGATACGTACCATCTGCACCAATCATATTTTTATAGGTTCTTACAGTACTTCCTCCCTTAGCTATTGCGTCTTTCAAAATAGCAATAATAGCTTGGTAGAGTGCTGTTACCTCTTTTGAGGACAAGCTATTTGCTGGTCTCTCCGGATAGATGCGCGCCTGAAATAACACCTCATCAGTGTAAATGTTCCCTAGGCCGGCAACGATTTTCTGGTTCAGTAACAGGGGCTTGATCGCCCCTTGATGCTTTTTTAGTTGTTCTTTGAACTCTTCCAATTTGAAAAACTCTGGGATAGGTTCAGGTCCAAGATTTTTCTTTCCAAAATAATCCCAGACTTTTGGTAAAGGTACTAGGGTCATTCTCCCGAATTTTCGGACATCTTGATAGCGTAATTCCCGATTGTCCGCCAAATGAAAGATCAAATGGGTGTGAGGCTCTAACGGAGCCCCAGCTTTTGTGACACTGTATTTACCTTCCATTCGAAGATGACTGATGAGTGCCCAATGATCTAAAATAAAAATCAGATACTTCCCTCTTCTGTGAATATCGTGTATCGTCTCATTGATCAAGCATTTAGCAAACTGTTCCTTTGAAAACGGTGGCATGATGATCCGCTCCCAATAGATTGTTACACCAACAATTGTGGCATCTTTAACTGCCTTGACCAATCCCCTACGAACTGTCTCGACTTCTGGTAACTCTGGCACATTATCACCCTCTAACTGAAACCCTTATTGCTCTAAATCTGTATGCTTTATAATAGCATGATGACCTACTATTTGTCTGTTAGGTGTTTATTATTTCAACCATAGGCGAGACAATTTATTTCGCATCATACCATGTCTTTCCATAGGCAACTTCACTCACTAATGGGACCTTGAGTTCAGCAGCACTAGCCATCAACTCTGGTACTAATTTTTTCACCTGCTCCAACTCATTGTTTGGCACATCAAATACGAGTTCATCGTGGACCTGTAACAGCATTTTAGTCTCTAACTGTTCCTCTTTCAGGGCTTTTGCGACACGAATCATCGCAATTTTGATGATATCTGCTGCTGTCCCTTGAATCGGTGAGTTCATTGCTGTCCGTTCCGCAAAACTGCGTTTATTAAAGTTAGATGATGTAATATCTGGTAAATAGCGCCGTCTGCCAAACAAGGTTTCCACAAAGCCTGTTTCCCGAGCTTTTTCGACAATATCATGCATGAATTGGCTAATCTGAGGATAAGTCGCTAAATAGGTGTCAATAAATTTTCTTGCTTCAGGTCGCGAGATGCCTAGATTTTGTGACAAGCCATAATCAGAAATCCCGTAAACAATCCCGAAGTTGACTGCTTTAGCATGTCTTCTTTGAAGTGGCGTTACCTCATCTGGTGTCGCGACATGGAAGACCTTCATAGCAGTAGTTGTATGGATATCTTGGTGGTGGATGAAGGCTTCTTGCATGGCTTGGTCATCACTGATGTGTGCCAAGACACGTAGTTCAATTTGTGAATAATCACTTGACAGAATCACATGATCTTCTGCAGAAGGTACAAAGGCACGTCTGATTTGTCGACCTGCATCTGTTCTAATTGGAATGTTTTGTAAGTTAGGGTCAGTTGAACTCAAGCGACCTGTTTGTGTCAAGGTTTGCACGTAACGGGTATGGATTTTTCCATCTTTTTCTCTGGCTTCTTTTAACCCCGTGATATAAGTTGATTGTAGTTTAGCTAGCATGCGGTAATCGAGAATGTAATCAATAATCGGGTGTTTCCCCTTCAATTTATCCAAAACATCTGCAGCTGTTGAATAGCCAGTTTTGGTCTTTTTAATGACGGGGAGCTCTAAACGATCAAATAAAACTTCTCCTAATTGCTTAGTGGAATTAATGTTGAATGTTTCGCCTGCTGCTCGGTAGATGGCAGCCTCAAGGTCATCCAAACGGTGCTTGAAGTCTTCTCCTAGCTCGTTCAGGCGATCCGGATCAACCGTAATCCCGTCGATTTCCATCCCACTAAGGACCTTTGCGGTCGGCATCTCAATCGTATTCAAAAGATCCCATTGTTTTTTCTCTTTTAACCTCTCTGGTAATTGCTCAGAGAGTTGGGAGATCACTTGAGCTTTTTGAGCCAGGTGGGTCAACAAAACAGCCTCATCTGGCACCTTTTGTTTCGCGCCTCTCCCATAAACCTCATCGTTAGTCGGGATGACCGCTAGTCCTAAGCGATCTGCCGTGACAGCCGGGTCAAAGTTACTACTATTGACATCTAAAATATAGGCACCCAATAACGTATCCATCGAAACGGCAATTTCTGGCCAGCCTAACCGTCTGTTAGCTAAAACCCACAACCGCTTTGCATCAAAGGTCACCACTTCGGTTTGTTTCAACCAGTCAACTATTTCTTTCTCGCTTAGGATTTCTTTTTTTAACCCATAAGCTTTTTGAGTCTCTTGATCAAATACCACTGCTGCCACCAACTCGCCGACGTGATAATTCTCTGCTAGGGTCTCGACATAAAGGACTGGTTTTTTAACCTTTTCCAAGGTCGTTAAATGATCTTTCCCTAACCACTCTGAAACGACAGTAGGTTGATCGCTCATTGTTTCCTTGATATCGCGTTCATCCAGATTGACCCAAAGTTCATCGGTCGTTTCTGGTAATTCTCGTAAGAATCGAGAGAAGTTCATTTGCTCATAGAATTGTTTTAAGCTCGTAGTCGGTTTAGACTCCAACTTCAAGTGGGATAACGTCAACTCTTTTGGCAATGGTGCATCCAACATGATCGTTGCTAAAGATTTACAGAGAAAGGCTTCTTTCTTTTCTTTAATGAGATTTTCTTTTCGCTTACTCTTCTTCATGTCATCAATATGGTCATAAACGCCTTCGACAGATCCATATGTTTGGACTAATTGTAAAGCTGTTTTCTCGCCGACACCTGTGACACCACGATAGTTATCAGATGTATCGCCTGAAAAAGCCTTCACATCGATCAATTGTTTAGGTGCAATGCCCATCTCTTCTTTGAAACTTTCAACCGTATAAGTCTTCAGTTCTTTCACGCCACTCTTAGTGATATCCACGCGAATCCTTGGAGCAGCTAATTGGGTCAGATCCTTGTCTCCTGAAACGACGACGACTTCAAACCCATCTGCTGCAGCTCGTTCAGCCAGTGTGCCAATGATATCATCTGCTTCATAGTTGACTAACTCAAAATGTTTGAGTCCCATTGCATCAAGCATCTTATTGAAATAAGGCACTTGCTCCTTCAACTCTTCAGGCATACTACTTCGGCCGCCTTTATAGTCAGCTAGCATCTCTGTTCGAAAAGTCGTACGACTGGCATCAAATGCTACTAAGCCGTGAGTTGGGCGCTCTTTTTCCATCACACGTTGTAACATGTCATGAAATCCGTATAAAGCATTGGTGTGTAACCCTGAGCGGTTTGTAAAACTATCTAAATTCCGTATCGCAAAAAAAGCGCGAAACATTAAACTTGATCCATCTATCAATATAATTTTTGCGTTATCACTCATGTTATCTCCTAACGTTTGACTTTGGCTGGTGGTGTATCTCCTGGTACAACTGAAGGTGCTGGTACATCGACCATTTTCATATCAGAATTATAAGGATCAACATCGATATTAGCATCGAGCATGACTTCATCTTTCAAATTGTGTCCTACAACTCGAATACGGATGCTGTTACGCCGTTCATTCACACGATCAATTTGATAATGAAACGTCAATGTATCACCACTGTAAATTGGCTTAAAAATAGAAATACTAAAATCAGTGATGATTGATCCCGGACCTGGAAAATGCCGTGAAACAGTACTCGTGATATAACCCATCAATAACACAGGCGGGACGATTGGTTCGTTGAATTCACTTTTGTCGATAAAACGCTCTGGAGTATAAACTGGATTCATATCATTTGTCAGTCCTAGATAAATCAAGATATCACGCTGATCAATCACTTCAGTCACACTCATCGTATCACCTTCATGAAGCTCGCTGATCGTTCGCCCTAAACGTGTCGTCATAACCACACAACTCCCTCTTAATCTGTCAGTTGTCTAACTTCATTTTCAATCTTTCTATACTTCAATCTTTCAATACTTCGTTTTTCTATACTTAGCTCTTTCTATACTTCAATCTTTCAGTACCTAAATAATGGCAACACTTCTCCACTATCAGTTGCGTCCATTATATCATATTCATTCGTCAAAAAAGAGGATGGCATAGTTGACCATCCTCAAGCATATCTTTTATAAAATTTTTCAAAGTTTATTCTTTTTATTATTCAACAGACCGCTTTAAGTTGCAGATCTGTGTTACGTTCCTTAAAGCTATCCCTCTTCCTCTTCGCAAAAATGTCAATGAACTGTCAGTTCCTCGCCCTTTTTACTCCAGATGAAAGGGATATACCGCTTTAAGTCGCAGATCTTGTGGTTTCGCTCAGTATTTTTTCATAGACTACTTCAAATTTTTGAACATCGCCAGCGCCCATGAAGACCAAGACATCTTCTTCAAACTCGAGTAATGGAGATACATTATCTAATTTCAATATCTTCGCTCCATCGATTTTCGTTGCGAGATCACCGATCTTGATATGACCCGATTTTTCTCGAACAGAAGAAAAAATGTCACATAAGAAAACATGATCAGCTAAACTCAATGCCTTAGCAAAATCATCCAATAAGGCTATGGTACGAGTAAATGTATGGGGTTGGAAGATAGCTACAATTTTCTTTTTAGGGTATTTTTGCCGAGCTGCATCTAAAGTTGCTCTGATTTCTGCAGGATGATGTGCATAGTCGTCAATAAGTACCATTCCGTTAATGACTTTCTCACTGAAACGACGTTTGACCCCTTTGAATGTTTTCAATTCTTCAGCTATTTCTGGTTCTGGTAATTGTTCTAAATGAGCAATTGCAATAACTGCAGTCGCATTCAACACATTATGCGTTCCATAACTTGGAATATCAAAATGGCCAAAATGTTTTCCGTTCAAGCTAACATCAAAGTGAGACCCACTGGTATCTTTAGCCAAGTTTGAGATGACAAAATCATTATCTTCTCCAAAACCATATTTAATAATAGGAACAGGTGCTTTTAGCTTCTTCAAATGCTCGTCATCACCGTAAACCACTAAGCCTTTTTTGACTTGAGTCGCAAAGGTTTTGAAGGCATCAAAAACATCTTCGATATCTTTGTAATAGTCCGGATGATCATAATCAACATTTGTAATAATGGCATAATCAGGATGGTAAGCTAAGAAATGGCGTTGATATTCACAAGCTTCCATCACAAAGAATCGTGCGTCTGGTTGCCCACACCCTGTACCGTCACCAATTAAATAACTCGTTTTAGCTACACCGCTCAACACATGTGCTAATAAACCTGTCGTACTGGTTTTACCATGTGAGCCAGTAATAGCGATACTGGTAAACTTTTCCGAGATTTGTGCCAAAAAATCAGGGTACCGAATGACCTCTAAGCCCATTTCGTGTGCCCTTTTGATTTCTGGATGGTCATCGCCAAAAGCATTCCCTGCAATGATGGTCATCCCAGGTTTGATATTGTCTGGATTGAAGGTATACATAGGGATATGCGCTTCTTCCAGTGGCTTTTGTGTAAAGAAATACGTTTCCAGATCGGACCCCTCAACGTTATAGCCTTTACCATGAAGAACAAGTGCCAAAGCACTCATCCCTGTTCCTTTAATTCCTACAAAAAAATATAGTTTGTTACTCATTAGTAGATTCACCTTTTTTTCTATCCGTAGGTTGTGCAATTCCATTTTTCTGTTTTCCTAACTGGAATAGATCCCCTTCAGTAGTTTCTTGCGTCTTAGTTTGTGGTTTCTCGCTCTTTTTTGCCGTTGATACTGATTTTTTAACTGGTTCGCTATTGACTGATTCACTATTGACTGGTTTTTTAGTTAAGTGACCAGATGAATCTTTAGTAGTTGTATCTTTACCAGTTGTTTCTTTATTTGAGGCAAACAAGATCAATTGATCGGCTGCCCTTATCAATTTTTCGATTATTGGTTGATAGTCAGTATCATCAACTGGAACAGTTTGCGCTCCAGAACGTGGTTTAGGAACATGTGTTGGTTGGAAAGGGACACGGGTAGCTCCGCCCAGTGGTCTGTGCTTAAATTCGCGCTCAAACGAGCCACGAAACTTTTCGTCAGACATGTAACGTGATAGGGTCGGTTCTTCTACTGCACGATGAGATTGCATCGAAATTTTTGCTTGTTCTTTCGCTTCAACCTCTGATATATCATTCTTGAGATTTTCCTTCGCTTGATTGATCTTTACAGGTTTTTGCATGTAGTTTGGAAACGACTCGTCATCAGCCATGTTATCCCTCCTTCGCCCTAATAATCCATTGCATTTTATTTTAATTGCAATTTATTTTAATTGCATTTTATTTTGCTTTTTAACAGTCTAACTGTAGAAATCTAAAGCACTATAGCGCGCTATACGCGCTATATATATAGCAATCTAGAACAGTCTAACTTAAACAGCTACTTTTTCAGCTGTATTAATTTCAAATGGTTCACCAATATTAGCATCATCTTCTAGAACTAATATACCACGTTTTTGGCTTGCGTTCGCTAGATTTAACTCTCGTTCTGAACAAATCATGCCATAGCTTTCTATCCCGCGTAGTTCACTTGCCCAAATTTCTTTACCGCTAGGCATCATAGCTCCTGGCTTAGCAACGACTACCTTTTGCCCTGCTTTGATATTCGGAGCACCGCAAACGATTTGGAGTGTCACGTCATCTCCAACTTGTGTTTTTGTAAGGTGTAAATGGTCGCTATCTGGATGATCAACACATGATTCAACATAGCCAACGACAAATTTAGGAGAGTTATCTAACGTGATTGCTTCAAATCCAGCTTTTTCTATGAGATCATTCAATTGTTTTTCTTGAGCACTAGATAAGGTTACAAGACCTGCTTCTTCGCTAGTAAGTTCTTTATCGAGTTGAAAGTATTGTGCTGCTTGTTGAATATTGTAGCCTACCACAGCTCCTGTTTTTTCATTTTTAATTTGTGTCACATCGCCTACTGTTTTAGTGACAACTTGTGTTGTAGAAGCTTGTCCACCACTCACTAATAAGACGTCGCCGATTCCTTTTGGGTTATAGATACTAATCCAAGTCATTCTGTTATTAAACTCCTTTTATTATTGTATTTACCGTTGAACGATCAAGTGTTTTCATGACAGCAATGATCATTGCCTTTGCTGCTTCATAATCAGCGATTGAGAATAGTGTTTGATGGGTATGGATATACCGACCACAAACGCCGATTACAGCGCTTGGAATACCATTGTTGGACAGATGAGCTTGCCCAGCATCAGTGCCACCTTTTGAAACAAAGTATTGGTATGGGATATGATTGGTTTCTGCAGTGTCGAGCAAGAATTCTTTCATAGCAGGTAATGTAATCATAGTTGGGTCTTGCACACGTAGTAAGAAGCCGTGATCAAGATGACCAAACTTATCTGGATCACCGGTTAGATCATCCGCTGCAGAGCAGTCTACTGCAAAGAATAATTCTGGATCGAATTTATGGGTGGCCACTCTGGCACCCCTTAACCCAACTTCTTCTTGAACATTTGCTCCTGCAATGATTGTACTCTTCAATTGCTCATCCTTAACCGCACGAAGTGCCTCGATTAAAGCTACATTACCATAGCGATTATCCCATGATTTTGAGATGATTCGTTTTCCATTAGCCGTCTTGGTTGTTTGATTAACCGGCACAATTGGATCACCGATTCGTATGCCAAATTCTGTCGCTTCCTCACGTGAAGTAAAGCCACCATCAAACAAGATATCGTCCACATCCAATTTTCCTTGTCCTGCAGTCCCACGTAATAGGTGAGGCGGAATAGAAGATGAAATAATTGGATAATCGCCACTCTTTGTTTGTAAGGTGAATCGTTGGCTTGAAACCACATACTGATTCCAACCACCGAGTGGCGTCACACGAAACAATCCTTGTTTTGTAATGCCGGTGACGATAAAACCAACCTCATCCATATGTGCTGCAAACATGATTCGTGGTGCATCACTTTCGTCTACACTTGCTTTTTTTATCCCAAACAGACCACCTAGATTATCTTGGACGACCTCATCTACTAATGGTGTGATTTCTTCTCTTAATAACGCGCGAATTCTGCCTTCAAAACCGCTCGTTCCTTGTGCTTCGGTAAACTTCTTAATCAACTCGAAACTTTCAGTCGATAATACTTCCTTATTCTCAGCCATATCATTACCTCCCAGTTTCACAAAACCTCCAGTTTAGGTCTGTGCGTCTTGTCTATTATAGCTAAACACATGTCAATTGGCAAAACAAGAATCCCGGGTGTTTCTTTCGGCTTTATAACAGCATTCCATCGCTTATAATGATTGATTTTAAACCCCTCACGGTCGAATCAATGCACTATTCTCTCTAATTTTGCTATACTAGAGATGACTTAAAAGTTGTACAAGACAAACGCTTGGTTGTCTTTTACACAACTATCTATAGACAGCTAAAGGTAGTTAAGGTAGCTAAAAAACTTACTGTTACAGTTAGCAAACTGACATTGAGCTATTCTACAAGGGAAAGGAAAAACTATTATGTCTTCTAACAAGAAAAGAGCTATTCTATTTTTTGGAGCAGCTGGTTTATCGATTGCTGCAGTTGGTGGTGCAATCACCTATTATTACATCAATCGCCGTTTAAAACCAAATCGTGTCCTAGAGAGTGTTAAAAATCAGTTAGCAGATCAAACAGGGTTAGTGGGCTCTTGGATTTCTCATATCCCTGCCCACCTCACAAAAGATCGCGATAGTCGCTATGTCTATCATGGTGCTTTACAAGTTGTTAAAAATGGTGAGTTATTGAATTATCATTTTACAGCCGATACCCATAGTGGTGAGTTGTTATCCTTTGAACTCAGAGCAACACCTAAACACTGATTGTAGTTGTTTACTTGTTTGCTTCTTTTATGTATTTTGTATAATTTAAATGATTTATATCATCTCATTCGTTGATGTGATTCGTCATTAATACCACAAGGATAAAACCCAGAAATCCATTCGGATTTCTGGGTTTTTAGCATTATTTCTTTATTTTTTATTTTTTATTTATTTCCCATCTTTTCCTTACTTGTTATTATATATCATAGTAAGTTTTTGCTCACTTAGTAAGTCTTTGCTCACTTATTAGAGTTTAGTAACACTAAACTACAAGTCTGAACCGTTCGTCGCTATAACGTGTTGGTACCACTCAAACGATTTTTTCTTCGACCGTTTTAACGTTCCATTTCCCTCATTATCTTTGTCAACATAAATCATGCCATATCTCTTTTCCATCTCGCCACTGCCAAAACTGACTATATCAATTACACCCCAAGGCGTATAACCTATAACAGGTACACCATCTTCGATGACCGCTTTTTCGAGTTGTTCAATATGGCTTTTAAGATAGTTGATCCGGTAATCATCATGGATCTCACCATTTTCAGTTAACTTGTCGTAAGCTCCAAAACCGTTCTCAACGATGAACAGTGGCACATCATAGCGTTGATAAACTGTATTTAAAACATAACGTAGTCCGACTGCATCGATTGGCCAATCCCAATCAGATGACTCAATATACGGATTCTTCACGATCTTCGCACCTGGAATATCAGCCGTTTCATGGCCTGGGATATCTTTCAAGGTTGAAATAGCCCCTGACATATAATAACTAAACCCGATATAATCAACTGTTCCTTGTCGCAATACCTCTAATTCTTGCTCGGTGACTACGATATTTAAACCTTTTTTCTCCCAGTATTTAGTCGCATAAGTCGGGATTTTCCCACGGACATGGATATCGCTATAAAAATAACGCCGTTCATTTGCTTTGACAGATGCCATCATGTCGCCTGGATTGCATGAATAAGGGTAGACTGGCACATATGCCATCATGCAACCGATTTTAAAATCAGGGTTTATCTTCTTTCCTTCACAAACCGCTTTGGCACTTGCAATCAACTCATTGATTCCCGCTTGGAATACCAACTCTTCTTTATTTTGCCCTTCGTCGATGATCATCGCAGAATTAGTCCAGACATGAAGAGGATCTTGACCATCTGCTTGATTATTAATCTCATTGAATGTCATCCAGTAAGTCACCTTATCTTTATAACGCTCAAAGACACATTTAGCGAAATGGACAAACAAATCGATAACTTTTTTATTTTGAAACCCTCCAAATTTTTCATAGATACCATAAGGAATTTCAAAATGTGATAACGTTATAACAGGTTCTATCCCATTTTCGAGCAACTCATCGAACAAATCATCGTAGAACTGAAGCCCTTTTTCATTGGGTTCTTGCTCATCACCAACTGGGAAAATACGACTCCATGAAATAGAGGTCCTAAAACACTTGAGACCTAATTCCTTGAACAGTTGAATATCTTCTTTATAGTGGTGATAAAAATCAATCGCCTCGTGGTTAGGATAATAGGCATTGTCTAAAATACCTGATGTGATCTGACGACGAATCCCATTCCCGCCGGCTGTCATCACATCAGCAATACTAAGACCACGGCCATCAACCTTATAGGCTCCCTCTGCTTGATGAGCTGCTATAGCCCCACCCCACAGAAAATCTTTTGGCATTTTTTTGCTCATATAGCATATCCCCCGTTGTCTTTTTCTTTTCTTGTTTTTCATACTGTCAGCGATTTGTTAATACATCGTCAATTTATTAGTTTCTCACTACGTTACTTTCTTACTATTTTACTTTCTTACTATATGACTTTCTTACTATTTTAGTTCTTTACTTCAGCTTTTTGTGCGCGATTTGATGCTATAACAAATGGCAAGTAGATCAAAACGGAAATTACCAAACACACAACGCCTACTACTGCTGCCATGATGTTACCACCTGACCCTAGGAATAAGTTAATGATACCTGGCGTCGTCCACGGAACCCCAATGGCAGGAGTTGGCATGATTGGCCAAACAACTGTCACAAAATACCCAACAAGGATGTTGACCATTGGTGTTAAAATAAATGGAATAATCATCAATGGGTTCAATACGATAGGTAATCCAAAGATCATTGGTTCATTGATTTGGAAGATTCCAGGAACGAGGGACATTTTCGCAATTTGTCGTTGTTCCGGTCTTCTCGAAACAAGGAAAATAGCTATAATCAGGCCTAATGTCATTCCTGTCCCACCCATATTAGCAAACATATCATTCAAGACACCCCACGTTTCTTTGTAAGGGACATCCCAAAGCGAACCACCTTGATTGATAAAATCTAAGTTGGCTAAATCTTGTTCTGTAAAAATGGCTGACCGAACGGCATTTAATGTATTAGGACCGTGAATTCCGATAGAAAACAGCAAGGTTTGTAAAAAGGCAAGAATCAACACGCCAAAAATATTTCCACCTAGATCTCTTAACGGGC
Source organism: Bavariicoccus seileri WCC 4188 (assembly GCF_000421665.1). Classification (GTDB taxonomy): domain Bacteria; phylum Bacillota; class Bacilli; order Lactobacillales; family Aerococcaceae; genus Bavariicoccus; species Bavariicoccus seileri. The sequence continues at coordinate 24,388 of NZ_ATXL01000003.1, forward strand.
TTTGGATTCCTTTGTAGATCAACTCATTAACCCCATCAGGTGCAATCATTAAAACAAGGTAATTTATAATACCCGTAACTGCAACAACAATAACGATAGGAAGCATTCCCGAAAATGACCGTGACACTGCAGGTGGTACCATGTCTGGCATCGTAATCTTTAGCTTTTTAAGCTTGAATAATTTCGGTAAAAATTCACCTACTAAACAAGCCACAATCATGGCAACAAACAAACCTTGTGCACCAAGATATTGAGTTGAAATGACAGAAACATCATTCTCAACATATGGCGCGGGGTATAAGATCATAAAACAAGCTACACTGGTCAACCCAACTAATGTCGCATCTGCTTTGAAATGATTTGCTAACAATTGTGCCACCAAAAATGCGATAAAAATACTCATAATATTGATGGTTCCATAAGCTACAGAAGCTAACACTTGTTGTGCATCAGCCAAATTAGGGAAAATATTATTAAGTCCCAAAATCTGCACAATAAAACTATCGGGAGAAAACAACAGATTGTTGATCAAGATCACGATTGATGACGCGATAGTCAATGGAAAAATCAACATAAACGCATCCCTGATTGCTGCTACATGTCGTTGATTATTTAACTTTGTCGCGATTGGTACAAGCGTCCGATCCAGAACATCATTAAAATTTGCATAACTAATACCTTTCCTTTCTCACAGAGCAGTTATTCTATTCATCACTGCTCTGCTTCCATATTCTATTTGTTTTATTATACCCAATAAAACTTGATACAATGGTAAAGAAAGCGGTTTAGAAAATTGTTCTGTTCTTAAGGATATTGTTCCACAATCGGAACAAGGCGTTTCAATCGATATATGATATATACTTCTCTTGATAAGCAACCACTTGGATTACTCAAACCACTAATGCCACTTAGACAACTGGCGGATTTTGATAATCCTCTAAATAACCTATAACTGTCTCTACAATTGCCATAGCCGGAAGTTGGCTGGTTAAATCCAAAAAAATCTGTTTTCGTTCTTCCTTAACAGCATATTCGATTGCATAATCGCACCTAGTCGCTAATGTACTATTCCTGTCTTGAGTAATGCAGTACTTGCCAATATCTTTTTGACTATCAAGACCACTAACCACTTCTATGAGTTCTTTCGTTTCACCCGAAACACTCATGAATACAACAATACTCTTTTGACCTTCCCGAAAAAAACTTTGGATAGGATACGTCAATTCATCGAAACTGATGGAGAAATATCCCAAGTTTGCTAATTTCCTAGAGGCATATTGCGCTAAAGACCCCGAAGCTCCCATTCCCATAAATAAAATGAAATCTACCCCAGCCAGTGCTTTAGCCATTCGTTTTATTTGATACTCGACATCAGGGTGAAAAATCGACATATTTAGCGTTTCAATATGCTTTTCCAAACCGGAATGGGCTCTGTTCTCCTCACGAAACTTTTCGACTTGATTCTTAATAAAAAATCGAAATTCCGGATATGACTCAAAGCCTAACTTTTGGATAAAACGGAAAACAGATGTTGACGATACATGGGCTTCATCCGCAATCTCTCGCACCCTCATATAGGGAACGGTCTCAATGTTATTCATTAAATAGCGGTAGATTTCTTGTTCAACTGAAGATAAGTTCTTCATATCCAAATTCTCAAAAACAGTCATATTCATACACCCCAATTGGATTTTCTCTCTCACAACTCATTGTATCACGAGAGAAATCAAATAATGACATACGACCGCTAAAAAACTGCGTCATTAAAAAAGAAGCCCAGGAAATATCCCAAGCTTCTTCAGTTCTATTGATTATTCTATTGATTGTTCTATTCTTGTTCTATCCATATAGCTCATATTCCTTAATGGTTAGTATCTTAATAGTTCGTATCCTTAATGCTGTGTCTAATGAAGTGTTGCTCTTAGGCGATAGATTCGGTTCCCTTTGGCACTGAATTTTTCTTCATATTCAGTCGTCACGTTATCCGGATCGTTTAGGGCGTGGAGGTCTAAGCTCACATCCATCAGGGTTGCTTTAAATTCTGATAAACTGACTAAGGAGTACTCAAATAGTCCTTGGTTATCTGTTTTTAGCTGTAAATAACCATCTGGTGAAAGGATGTCTTGATAAGTCTCTAAGAAAGTTTTATAGGTCAATCGTCGTTTTGTATGCCGTTTTTTAGGCCAAGGATCCGAGAAATTCAAATAAATACGATCAACTTCTCCAGGTTCGAAATCTTCTTTTAGATCTGAGCCGTTCAGATGGAGTAATTGAATATTTGGTAGTTTTTCTGCAATCACTTTCTCTAGTGCTAATACGATGATACTTTCTTGGATTTCTACCCCAATAAAATTAATTGTCGGATTTTTCTGAGCCATTTCGACCAAAAATTTACCTTTCCCCATACCTACTTCGATGTGGATCGGTTGTTCTTTTTCAAAACGATCCCCCCACTTACCACGCCATTGTTTAGGGTCACTGACGACATATTCTGGATGTTCCGCAATATAATCTTTCGCCCATGGTTTATATCTTAACCGCATATGATGTCCTTTCTATATCAATAATAGTGCACGCCTTGAATGATTCAAGCGTGCACTTCCGTATGTCTTATTTTGATTTATCTACTTATTATGTCTTGATTTATGTACTGATTATGTACTGATTGATTTATGTACTGATTGATTTATGTACTGATTAATTTATGTACTGATTAATTTATGTATTGATTATGTCATGATTTGTGTCCTTATTATGTACTGCTTAATATAATGATTTATTAGGGCATTACACCTTATGATTTAAGAGATCTTTGTTGGTAAATCTGACGAAGTAAAATAATTTTTTCATTCACTTGTCGATTTCGCCCCTCAAAATGCTCTTGCTTAATCAAGAGTAATAAACTCATCAAACTATACCATTCGATCCGATGATACACTTTCGTCGTGATTGACAGACCGTAGCGTTCGAACCACTCATCCCATGACGCCAACGGAACGTAATGTGTTAACAAGTAGGTGAGGTCAAAAACAGGATCAGAAATTTTAACACTCTCCCAGTCTACCAAGAATAATTGCTCCTCTTCCGACTGGATAAAATTCTTACGATTCAAGTCTCCATGACAAACAGTCTTATGGTAACACGGAATCGTATCTGCTGTATCTTGTAAATAGGCTAATACTTTATTCAACCAAGAGTGAGTGACGAGATCATGATGTAAGCCATCTTGATAATCACTGATAAAATCTGCTGGTTCGTAAACTTTCCCTTGAACTTGCTCAAGCATGTTCAATAAGCGTTGACTCCCATGGACATGTCTTAGAATAGTGATAACGTCATCACTAGCCATCTCGTCCGGAGCCAACGTGCGACCATCTAGCCACTCTTGTGCTGTTAGGATATCACCATTGTGGGACCGCTTCGTCCAGATCAATTTGGCTGTTATCCCTTCAGTCGATAGAGCTGCTAAGAAAGGCGATGAATTTTTTTTAAGAAAGATGCGTTGGTCTTCCTTTGTACCCATATAGGCCTGCCCGGTATCTCCCCCAATTGGATGGAGTTGCCAGCCAGAATCTGAATTATAATCCATCACTTATGCCACCTTACCCTGTTAAACCACTTATTTTTTCTGCTCATTTTAACAACTTTTTCTTTTTCTTTCGCACACTTCGGCGTGCCACTTCAACGGCTTGGCGAATCCCTTCTGCTAATAGGACACCACCAACGGCTGTCACCCAGCTTATCGGTGCTGAATGAACGACTTTATATACTATACCTAAAAAAACCGCTTGTGACAATATAGATAGTCTAATTAATCGTGTAAAATCGGCTGTTTGTTCCGCGTCACTTGCCGGATATATCGCTAGCAAACTTTTTTTGACCGATACTTCTCTTAATGGCAACCATTGGAGCAAGGTCAAAAATGTGACCCCCGACATAACTAATAAACCCATTAACCAGTGATCAACACTGATTAAAAAGAGCGACCCTACTAGTGTCAGCCGGAACCACAGCGCTAGATAGTGTTGATTCCTAACCACGATTCTGACCCACAGATAACCCTCAGGACTTTTCATGCGTCGGCTCAACTGTTCAACCAGCGAGTCTAGATAACGCCTACGCTTCACCGATGTATTTCCTAATTCCTTCACATCCGTAAATTGTGAGAGAAAGACATAAATCATTTGTTGACGATCTTGTTCTATTGTAATAGCGTTCTCGATGGCAATAAAGTGTTTTGCCTGTTTTAGCGTCCGAATAGTTCGCCCTAACATGACTACTGAGACCGTTGCCCAAATCACTGCTGCTATCACAGCAATCGTTGCAGAAAAATAACCACTGCCCAATAAGACGAAGGTAATCAGAAATAAACCACCACTGATTTTACCGAGACGCCCGTTGTATTGTCTTCCCTTTTCAGACAATTGGAATAATCGGTTGACAAAGGTCAACAAAGTAGTTGAAATTACTATTATCACTACAGCCAAACTGCCAAGCGGTTCATATCTGAGAAATGGTAGTACCATAATCGTTACAACCACTGATAAAACCAATTGTCCTATTAAACTAGACGAGCTACTCTTGACGATATACCGTTTAAGACCAGCGAGGTCGGCCATCAAAAAGAGCTTGTCAGCTGGTACAAGATAGGTTTTGATTTTCCCTGATGAACTGACTAATGCGAGTAGCAGGATGGCAATAAAAGCGACTAACTGGAGTTGCCAACCATCTGCTTTCAGCCAGCGACTATATTGTAAGGCAAATGCGCCAATCAAAAAGACGATGACTACTAGTATATGATCATTCAACACATAACGAGAGTAATGGGACATTTTTTTGAGAAATGCCTTACTTCGTTCACTTCTGATGGCTACATAATCGAGTGTGGCGGATGCATCATTACCCATTTCACGCCTAACATCATCTATTGTTTTCTTGTGAGGAGACATAACTGCTACCTCCTTGCAACTTTCAAATACAATTGATCAAGGGTCGCCTCTGGTTCATTCAGTTGAGCACGGACCTCATCCAAAGTACCATAAGCAGCAACGCGTCCTTCGTGAAGCATCACAAACGCATCACATAGCTTTTCTGCTGAGCTCAACACGTGGGTCGACATTAGGACGGATTTCTGTTCCCTCTTCTTTTCTTCTACGATCGTCAAAAAGGTATCAATGGCAAGCGGATCCAATCCCAAGAAAGGTTCATCGATTACAAATAAAGAGACATCAAGCATCATCGCACAGATAATCATCACTTTTTGCTGCATTCCCTTAGAGAAATGCACGGGAAACCACTCTAATTCTTTCTCTAAACGAAAAGCTTTAACGTATTTTAGCGCTCTCTCCCAAACAGCAGGTATGTCCTGATGATAGGCCTTAGCGGTCAACTCAATGTGCTCTTTAAGGGTTAATTCAGGATAAAGAATAGGCGCTTCAGGGATATAAGCAACCCGGCTTCTAAATAAGACGGGTTCCTTTTCTTGCGACAATTCGTCAAGAGTTATTCCTCCTGAAAAAGGGGTCAACAACCCCATAATTTCCTTGATTGTTGTCGATTTTCCGGCACCATTCAGTCCTATTAAGGCAGTGCAATTCCCTGTTTTTGCTGAAAAACTAATATCATGTATGACCGGTTCACTCAAATAACCGCCACTCACTTTATGTAACGTTAAGACCATTACTTTCTCCCAATTCCCCTCTATTTTAGTTAGAGTGATCCGTGTTTCAAACAGACTTGACTCTTAATGATCCCCTTCCATTCATGAGGACCTAACGTTTTAAGAATTTACCCTATTGTACCACGACACCCAGTGAAACGATACCGTTCCCCTTTTCTGTATGCTATACTTTTAAGTAACAAAACCTAATGCATTCAAGGAGGAATTTCAGTGAGTGAAACTATATTTGAAAAAATAATCAAAAAAGAGATCCCAGCTTATGTTGTTTATGAAGACGATGTGGTCTTGGCCTTTTTAGACATTTCTCAAGTTACCCCTGGTCACACCTTAGTCCTTCCTAAAAAACACGTGGCCGATATTTTCGACTATGACGGCGACTTAGCTGCCACTGTTTTCAGTCGGATTCCTAAAATTGCTCGTGCTATTCGTACATTTGATCCCGCTATCAAGGGGCTCAATATTCTCTGCAACAATGGGGCTTTAGCCTACCAAAGCGTTTTCCACTCGCATATCCACCTAATTCCGCGCTATACAGAAGACGATTCATTCGGGTTGAAATGGGCTGATAATAGTGCTGATTATACGCCAGAACAATATGAAGCAATTGCAGCAAAAATAGCTGAAAAAATAGAGGAGGATTAAGATGGGATTTTTTAAAGGTCTGATCGTTGGTGGCCTAGTCAGTGGAATAGCCACTTTGCTCTACACCCCAAACGACGGTAAGACAAATCAAAAAATAGTGAAGGACTATCTTGAAACCTTAGCTGAATCAGTAGATGATTTGACTGATTCAACTACTTCCTTAAGCGATGCACTCGATCGTTTCAAGACAGTAGGCTTAAAAAGCCTGACAGATGCTACACAAGGGATCACTGATTCAGTTGAACGATTCGACTCAGATACTAAACCACGCGTTCGCCGGATCAACGCTGAGATCGAATCACTGTCAAACTCGTTGGACGATTTGAAATGATTGCTTTCTTTCATTGTTTTCAATAAAAGGACCAATAACAAACGGAGATGGGTTGCAAAACCCATCTTTTTTTGTGAAAAGCATCCTAATTTTAGCCTTTTTTTCATGATAAAAATAATTTTATAGGATAAAAAATTGTCAAATCGTTAAAATCACATTACAATTAGAGGCAGTTATTAGTTTTTAATGAGATAATTGTAAGAGGAGTCTTACTTAAAAACATCTTAACTGTATCTATTTTGTTAACAACTGCTAATTATTCAAAGGGGGCAATACTATGATCGAATTTCAACACGTCGACAAATTCTATGGCGACTTCCATGCGCTAAAAGATATCAATCTCACAATTGATAAAGGAGAAGTAGTCACACTGATAGGACCTTCTGGATCAGGTAAAAGTACTCTCTTACGCTGTATCAACCGATTAGAAGCTATCACAAAAGGAAAATTGTTGATTAATGATGTCGATATCTCAGCTAAAGACACCGACATCCGCAAGATTCGCCGAAATATTGGGATGGTGTTCCAACATTTTGAACTCTACCCTCATATGACTGTACTAAAAAACATTACACTCGCGCCACGAAAAGTACTCCATGTCGATGAAAAAGAAGCAGAAGAACGGGCTGAGCGTTTCTTGAAACGAGTTAATCTTTGGGATAAACGTAACTCCTATCCTAACCAACTCTCCGGTGGGCAAAAGCAACGGGTCGCAATTGCTCGTGGACTTGCGATGAATCCTGAAATCATGTTATTCGATGAACCAACCAGTGCTCTTGACCCCGAAACTACGGGTGATGTTTTGGATGTCATGCAACGCATCGCCGAAGAAGATAAAATGACGATGGTCGTTGTAACACACGAAATGGGCTTTGCTCGTGAAGTCAGTGACCGAACTATTTTCATGGCAGAAGGCTTGATTCTTGAAGACCGTCCAAGCCAAGATTTCTTTAATGCCCCGCAAGATGAACGTGCTCAACAATTCTTGAACCAAATTATTCGCCACTGATCTAAGGAGGTCGTCTTATGACACAACGAAACAGACTTTACCCCCTTTTAGTTGTGATCTTGAGTTTATTCTTTGTTGCTGGTTGTGGTGCTACTGCCAAAAAAGATATTGCAACACGCATAGAAGGAAGCAACAAGCCGGTTATCACTTGGGGGGTCAAAACAGATACGAACTTGTTTGGGCTCTATAATATTCAAAACCAGGATATCAAAGGATTTGATGTCGATATCGCGAAAGCTATTACTGATGAGATTACAAATGGCGAAGGTGAAGCTGATTTTGTCGAAGTTAGTTCCAAAACGCGGATCTCTTTGCTAAAAAACGGAAATATCGACGCTATTATTGCTACCATGACAATCACAGATGAACGGAAAAAAGTCATCGACTTCTCTGATGTTTACTTTGATGCTGGTCAATCTTTACTAGTAGCCAATGATTCTCCTATCGAAAATGTCGAATCATTAGAAGAAGGTGCGACAGTATTGGCTGTTAAAGGCGCTAACTCAGCTGCAAACCTGAAAAAACACGCACCACAAGTTCGAATATTAGAATTAGAAAACTATAGTGAAGCCTTTACCGCGCTAGCCTCTGGTCAAGGGGAAGCAATGACGACTGATAATGCTATTTTATTGGGGATCATCGATCAAAACCCTGGTTATCGGTTGGCAGGAGAAGCTTTCACAGAAGAACCATACGGGATTGGGATAGATAAAGGGCAAGATGACTTCTTAGAAGAAGTCAATACAGCTCTTGAAACCATCAAAAAAAATGGTGTCTATGATGAGATTTACGATAAATGGTTCGGCGGCTTAATGTAAAGGAGGAATCTCACATGTTTTCAGTTTTACAACAGTATTGGCCAGCTTATTTGGAGGGGTTCAAGTTTACCCTGATTGCCAGTGTCATCGCTCTAGTCTTTAGCCTTATTATTGGAGCTCTAATGGGGATCATGCAGACAAGTCACGTTAAAATCGTTCGAACGATCAGTAATATATATGTCGAGTTTTTTAGAAACATTCCGTTATTGATCATCGTTATGTTCTTTTACGTCGTTGTCCCCTTGTATCTATTCCCCGTTACAGGATTCGCTTCTGGTGTGATCGGTTTAACCATCTACACGTCTTCATTTATCGCGGATAATGTCAGAGCCGGCATACAGGCAATCGACCCTGGGCAAATGGAAGCTGGCATGTCACAAGGTTTCAGTTATTCAGAAACGATGCGATATATTATTTTTCCACAAGCAGTTCGCGTCATTATTCCACCACTAGGTAACCAAACGATCAACTTAGTTAAGAACTCGTCCATACTAGCGATGGTAGCTGGTCTTGATTTGATGTATCAAGGAGACTTGATTTCTCAACAAACCTTTAACGTGGTTGAAACTTATGTCATTGTTGGGATCTTTTATCTTTGTATTACTTTCCCACTGACTTATTTCAATAAATTCTTAGAACGCAGACTTGCGCTTTAATCGAAGGGAGTTTTACGTATGAATTTTCAAGACGCTTTTTCTTGGATCAACATTCGCTTTTTACTCTCTGGGTTAAGCGTAACGATCCAAGTCGCATTCTTTACAATTGTTTTCAGTGTCATCCTAGGCGCATTCCTAGGTGTCATCCGTTACTATAATATTCCTTATGTGTCACGTGTGTTGGGTTGGGTCTTAGATATTATTAGGAACTTGCCCTTACTACTAATCATTTTCTTCGCCTACTTTGCCTTACCACAAATGGGACTACGAATGAATGTCTTTTGGTCAACAATCTTCTCGATGACAGTCTTTGAATCGGCAATGATTTCGGAAATTTATCGTGGTGGGTTGAAATCCTTACCACCTGGTCAGTTCGAAGCTGGGATGTCCAGTGGTCTAACACGAAATCAAACCTTGATTTACATTCTAATGCCTCAAGCTATTCGTCAAACCTTGCCATCGGTTGTCAGCCAGTTGATTGCATTAATCAAAGATACCTCTTTAGCGACAATCATTTCGTTGCCAGAGTTGACTCATAATGCGAAGATTATCTATGGACAAACAACATCATATGTTATCCCAATGTTCGTAGCATTAGCCTTCTTCTATTTCGTGATTTGTTATGCTCTGTCACGATTCGCAAGATATCTAGCTAAAACGATGGCTAATAGTTGAAGAGCTGTGTAAATAATCTTGTATTCCTCTGATACTTTGAATAACTATAAATACACAAGGATAAAAAAGAAGTGAGAAAATCTCACTTCTTTTTTTCTACTTTAAACGGTGTTCTATCAGCAACTTCTTCAACTAGCTCTGTCTAGATACACCAATCCACTGGTTTTTCTCCCATCTTAATGAGGGCAAAGTTTGCTGTTGAGAATGGTTTTGACCCAAAGAAACCACGATAGGCTGATAGTGGGCTAGGGTGTGGGGATTCGATAATCACATGTTTATGGGTGTCAATCAATTTTTTCTTGGCTCTTGATGGGCTACCCCACAGGATAAATACGACAGGTTTGTGTCGTTCGTTTAATGCCTTGATGATTCCATCAGTGACCTCTTCCCAACCTTTATCTCGGTGCGAAAAAGCTTGGTGTGCTCGAACTGTGAGGACTGTATTTAACAATAACACGCCTTCTTTCGCCCATTTTGTCAAATCTCCATGGTTTGGAATTGGGCATCCTAAATCCGAGTGTAATTCTTTATAGATATTTTGCAGACTTGGCGGAATTTTAACGCCCTTTTTAACTGAAAAAGCTAATCCATTCGCTTGCCCTTCTCCGTGATATGGATCTTGTCCTAGAATACACACTTTAACTTTGTCATATGGCGTTAAAGTCAGTGCTTGCCATATTTCAGTCATTGGTGGATATATGGGAGGGTGATTTCTAGTGTACTCTGTCTTCAAAAAGTCATGTAGTTTGCTATAACTCTCGTTTGCCGTCAATTTTTCAAGAATGGGTTGCCAATCATTATCCAAAGAAATTGTCACGTGTCTCTCTCCTTCTTATAGGCATTATCAAATTAAAAATATCTCATTATTGTCTTCTATCTTAACATATATGTTGCTTTGGGGATGCACAATGTTATCGTTTTGGTTACAATGTAAGTAACATTCAAACAATTAAAGGAGATCAAAGATGTCATTACAGCTCGTAGCTTCTGATATGGATGGTACTTTACTAAGAGACCACTCCCAAATCTCACCTGAAAATGTAGCTAAAATCAAAGAAATCCAACAACTTGGAATTACGTTTGTGGCTTGTACTGGTCGGACGTTGGAACAAGCTCGTAGTGTTTTAGATCATTACGGGATTACTTGTCCGTTGATCACATTGAACGGGGCACAAATTTATACCGCTGATAACACATTAGAATTTGAACGTCCGCTGTCTAAAGAGACTGCTCATCACTTATATCAAAATACCGATTCCTTAAAAGTCATTCCAGAATTATTGACGGACCAAGGTATTTTTATGCGTTCTCGTGAAGAACGGTTCAGCAGTTATGTTTATTTCTATCGCATGGTCAATCATGAAGCCAAAGATTCGGAGATCGTTGCTACTTTAAGAGATCTTGAATCTAAATGGCATATCAAATATGCGGCTGACCTGAAAGACTTGATTGATACACACAACGTCTTAAAGATGACCTTCTTTACAGATCACGACATTGCCCTTTTAAAAGCATTGCAATACGATCTCACGCAACGTTATCCCGATATCTCAGTCACAAGTTCTGGTCTTGGAAATATTGAAATTAGTTCAAAGGAAGCCCAAAAAGGATTAGCTATTGCACGATTTGCGAAAGACAATGGTATCTCTCTCGATCGCACGATGACGATTGGCGACAACTTAAATGATATCTCAATGTTGAAAGTTGCAAAATACAGTTTTGCTGTGGGGAACGCTCAACTAGAAGTTCGTCAAGCCGCCAAACATCTGACCAAAACAAATGTTGAAAATGGCGTCAGCTTAGCTATCGACAAGGCTATTACTATGTCAACTCAAACAACCCATTAATGTTAAGAAAAGTACATTCTGTTCATAATGAACATGATCGAGGTAACAGTTAGCACTCTTCTATTCGTTTTTATCAATAGCTCAGCTAGTCTCGCTCTAACGCTTGTCTGCTAACACTAGCGTTAAAGGAACTGGTCGAGTAAAAAACGAAAGGAAGGTGTTTTTTGATGATGTCAGATCTAAGCGTTTATATCGATCTTATTGGTAATATAGGTTTTCCGATCCTGTTAGTGTTCTACTTGCTGAATCGGACAGAGAAGAAACTCGATACGATCATTCAACTGATGACAGAGTCCCTCAACCTCTTAAAACCATTGTCACAAGTTCAACCGACATAAGAACTAGCAAGAATAACCTCGAGGTAAAGCAAAAAACACTGCTTTACCTTTTTTTTATGCACTTTTTACTATAAAAACGTGAAAATTCGTTATAATAGGAATAGACAAGCTTATGGGAGGATTTACATGAAAATTTATTTCGCAAGCCCCTTATTTACTGAGATGGAATTTCAATACAATGCGTCAATCGTCCAAAAAATCAGAGACCGTTATCCGAATGTCACAGTCTACTTGCCTCAAGAGGCAGCAGAGATAAACGACAAGAATGCCTATGCTGATAGTCAACAAATCGCTCAATATGACACAGATGAATTGCTCTCGAGTGATCTCATCTTAGCCGTTTTAGATGGCATCCATATTGATGCGGGTGTTGCTAGTGAAGTTGGGGTGGCTTATCAAGCCAAGATACCAATGATTGGACTATTTACAGATTCTAGGCAACTCGGAGCAACTAACGCTAAGAAGTTAGCGGCATTACAAGAGGTTGGCGAATCCCAATTTGCTTATGTTAATTTATACACTGTGGGTCTGATAAAACTAAATGGTACTGTCGTCAATTCAAGTGATGCTTTAGTAGATGCTATAGCATCCTATATGGAAGTGTGAAACTATGACAAAAACAAAAAAAGATCGCATCGGTTTAATGGATATTGGCTCTAACACCATTCGGTTAGTCGTCTACGAACTATCCGCAAACCATATACCATATGAACTCCAAAACGTTAAAACACCAGCACGGTTATCCCAGTACGTCGATGATGACGGTGTCCTTTCTGCAGAAGGAATTGCAGTGTTGATTACTGCTGTCAAGAGCTTCAAGGCTATTTGTGATGGTGCTAAGGTCAACACACTCTTACCTATGGCGACTGCTGCTGTCAGAAATGCGACTAATCAGGCTGAGATTGTTGCAGCTACTAAAGAAGCAACTGGTGTTGAGATTCAAATCGTCAGTGATGAGCACGAGGCCTTCTATGGCCAATATGCTGTCGCCCACTCTGTCCACTATAAAAATGGTGTTACCATCGATATTGGTGGTGGTTCCGCTGAAATCACCCACTTTGAACAAGGTAACATTATCAACTGGATCAGTTTACCCTTTGGTGTCGTTTCATTAAAAGAACACTATTTATCCGGCAAGAATTATAATGATAAAGATGGTCTAGAAAATATTCGCAAGCATATTCGTAAGTCTTTAAAAGAGCTAGATTGGCTTAAAGACCAAAAATTACCAGTGATTGGTATCGGTGGATCTGCTCGTAACATTGCGAATGTCCATCAACGTCAGGTTCATTATCCGTTAGCTGGTGTCCACGGCTACGAAATGTCCGAAAAAAACCTTGAAGAGATGGAAGACCTTTTCACAAATCTTTCTTACAAAGATCTGACCGATCTGGATGGCTTGAGTCGTGACCGTCGCGATATTATCATTCCTGCTACAATCATGTTCGAGGAATTATTGTCCTATGTGGGCACTAAAACATTCGTCTTCAGTAATCGTGGTTTAAGAGAAGGTATCCTCCTTTCTTATATCAACAACACTTATGATAATCCTTTCAAATTAGACGAATTAGAAGATGGCACAGTGAAACGGTTGAGCGAAACCTACCATCAAATGGCTAAAATCGTTGCACAGCGCGAAAAGCTTGCCTTTCAATTGTTAGGAGAATTCGAACAACACAAAGACGTTGATGTCCCAAAATACTGGGATACTCTATTGTGTTATGCTGCTAAGATTTACTTCATTGGTAATCGGATCGAGCCAGAAGCTGAATCCCAACATACCTTCTATATCGTTTCAAATAGTAATTTAAATGGCTTCAAACATCACGACCGTGTCATCATTGCTGCGCTAGCAAGTTACAAAAATAAGTCCCTCTTAAAGCAATACTTACAACCTTTTGAAGGTTGGTTCTCAGATGATGAAGTCCGCTGGCTAATTATCTGTGGTGGTATTTTGAAATTCAGTGATGGCTTGACAACTAGCCACTTGAACACTGTTAAATCAGTCAAAATTGCGTTGAAAAAGAATAAAGCAACACTTTATATTTATCACTCTGGAACGATTTTGACTGAGTCATACTTAGCTAATCGTCGTCTTAAACATTTAAATCGCATTATTGCTCAAGAGTTATCCCTTGAATTTATTGATATGACACAAGATAAAAAGTAAGGAGGATCGAGCATGACCATTTATCATCTTGCAAAATTCAATTCTCCAAAGCTATACCAAAATCGCGAACTCAGTTGGCTCGATTTTAATGACCGAGTTCTTGCAGAAGCAAGTGATCCCCTGAACCCGTTGTTAGAGCAACTTCGTTTCCTAGCGATCGTTAGTTCTAATCAAGATGAATTCTATATGGTTCGCGTCGGAGGATTGAATGAAGAACGAACACTAAAAAATCCGCCAAGAGACAGTAAGACCCTACTGACTCCGCTAGAGCAACTCAAAAAGATTTCTGTCAAGAATACTGCCATCGTAAACGATCAATATGAGCGTTTTGAAGAGTTGCGTCCACTCCTTAAACAAGAAGGCATTGACCTTTTAGATTTGGATGATTGGGATCAGTTAGACTTAGAAAGCCAAAAAGCACTAAGGGAGTACTTCAAAACACATGTGTTCCCAGCCTTGACCCCACTAGGAGTCGATAATTATAGACCCTTCCCTCAAATCCCTGCACAGCAATTGAATCTGTTGGTGACATTGTCCAATAAGCATGATGAACACTTGGCTGCAATCGTCCCTATCCCGGGTCTGCTCAAACGATTGATTGAGGTCCCCAAAACAACGAATCAGTTTGTCTTTCTTGAAACCCTGATTAGCCACTGTCTACAAGACTTATTTGCTGGTCATAAGATCCATAAAGCGCTTCTTTTTCGGGTCACTCGTGACGGAGATCTGAGCTTGGATGATGAGTCGACTTCTGATTTGCTAGAAGCAGTTGAAGAAATCTTAGTGGCTCGGAAACGGAGTCAATCAATCCGCTTAGAAATCGGAAAAGTGCCAGGTTATGACTACCACGACAAGGAAGTCCAATGGCTGATGGACCATCTTCAAATTGAAGAATGGGGGCTTTCAATCGTTAATGGGCCGCTAGACCTTACCATCTTAGATGATTTTTATGGGGTATTAAAAGATCGTTTCCCACACCTGGCTTATGGCTCGTTTACGCCCTACCATGTCCCTGAGTTGACTAATGGTTCTATTTTCGATGCTATCAGCAATAAAGATTGGTTGATCCACTTGCCATATGATAGCTTCGATCCTATCGTTCAATTGATCACACAAGCAGCGACTGATCCCGATGTCGTTGCCATCAAGCAAACCTTATACCGGGTTGGCAAAAATTCTCCAATCATTAGAGGGTTGATTACGGCCCGAGAACACGACAAAGAAGTAACCGTCTTAGTGGAATTAAAAGCTCGTTTTGATGAAAAAAATAATGTTCATTGGGCGAAAGAACTTGAAGAAGCCGGATGTCACGTGATCTACGGCGTTACCGGCTTAAAGACCCATAGTAAAATCGCAATGGTCGTTCGTCGAGAAGGAAATCGAATCAAACGATACTTACACTTGGGAACTGGGAACTATAATCAAACAACAGCACGTTTTTACACTGACATGGGATTACTAACGAGTAATGAAAGCTTTGGGCAAGATGCCACAAACTTTTTCAATGTCTTGAGTGGTTTCCAAGAACCCCTCCCCTATCACCAATTCAATGTCTCGCCATATCATATTAGAGACCAGATGATTGCGTCGATTGACCAAGAAATCGAGTTCCATAAGGAGCATGGTAATGGTCATATTATTGCTAAAATGAACTCATTGAGTAGTAAAAAGATGATTGACAAGTTCTATGAGGCGAGTGCTGCAGGCGTTAAAATCGATTTGATTATACGAGGAATCTGTTGCTTGAGGACTGGTATAGAAGGCGTGAGTGATAATATTACTGTCTATAGTGTTATAGGCCGTTTTCTAGAACATAGCCGTATCTTCTATTTCAATAATAATGGTGATGAAAAAGTCTATTTATCAAGTGCAGACCTTATGACGCGTAACTTGGAAAAAAGAGTTGAAATCGAATTTCCAATCATTGATCCTAAATTAGTTAAACGATTAAAACGAATCCTCGATATCTATCTTGAGGACACGCAAAAAGCGAGGGTGATGGACCAAACTGGATTTTATCATTATCGTTTAGAAGGCGAGGCACGCCTAGTCGGTAAAAGTGCTCAGAGTGAATTTATGGCAATTGCTGAAGAGAAAAAGAAAGCTGCTAAACCTAAAAAACCAGCAAAAGTTCATTGGTTCCAACGCCTCTTAAAACGTATCAAGAGCTAGGCTGCTAGACTAATCCTATTGAAACCCTCAGTAGAACAATAAACCTAATAGCTCATATGAAGCATAAATGTAAAGAGATGGATCACTACGCCAAAACATGTAGTGATCCATCTCTTTCTATTTTTGACTCTAGATTTATTTGTTATTATCAGATTTAAAACTAGTTTGCTTAACTTCTCTGATTAGAATTAATCCACTGGAGTTGTTTTAAACCTGTTAAGCTTTTATCCGTAAAACCACCTGACCAACAAAATTCACCACTATTTTTTCCGACCAACCAATAAGGATTTCCTGAAATCGATTCACCCTTTACATAGCCCTTAAATCCAAATTTCTGACCTGGTTGTAATAAATAACTCGCACTCGCTTTAGTAGTTGGTTTCTTTCTTTGATAAACACCAGCACTTCCTACTACACGACGCACTATATGACTACTGCTATTATTATCATGGTTATTACTGTTGCTAGTGTTGGTCGTCTCTTTTTTGTCATGATTTAAATCGAGACCAGTCTTGTCTTTATCATCAGAACTTGTTTGCTTGTATTGTTTAATTAATTTGATCCAATAGTCTCTCACACCTTTGATAGTGCCACCATGACACTCTAACGAGCGATGTGGGCAGGCTGTTGCTGTGAATTCACAATGGAGCTTGATCGTTTTGTCAGTAATTGGTAAATGGTACTTTTTCAGTAATTGAACCACTAATTGACAGGCCTTTCGCTCATTATCCAAGAAAACATTTAGATTACCCAAAGACTGACAGATTTCTATCCCGATATACTCTCTATTCCCCAAAGCATTGGCCGTGTGCCAAGCCATGTTGGATAGATCTTCAGCCTGGAAAATACCATCATTTGCCACATACAAATGAGCAAACCCTAAATACGGTGGATGACTTTTCAACCATTCTTTGTAAAAAGCGACCGTTGCTGCTTGGCTGCCAGCATCATTATGTAGCACAATTCCCTGAGGCTTCCCTATTCGTTTCCCTGCAATTCCATTCATTAAACTAATAGATACCCCTCCTCTTTTAACAAAAAGAGCAGCATGGCAGCTACTCTTCTTGTTGTTGTCTCTTTCATACCTTCATACGATTAGTGTCTTTTCAACCGTATTAGTCAGAAAAATCAAAAATAGGTGTTTCCAGTTTTTCAACATATGTTGCCGAAACGACTTCTCTATACAACTCCACACCATTTTTAACACTTACATTTGCTTCAACGATTTTTTCCATAGCAGTTTTGATCGTTTCTTCGTCTAATTCCAACTTAGGATGACGAACGACGTAATTGACAGATTTTCCCTCACTATTTTTGAACTTTAATTGTAATTGAATTGTTTTCATACTATTTCCCCTTTCGATTGTCTACATACTGTTTACTATTTTGTGATCAGTTTTCTTGCGATTTGGTATGGTTAGATATAAACTTTTTGCTCATTTCCAACTGATTTCAAATAAGTAAGATCAGTTATCGCAACTAATGCGTCTGTTAATAATAGAACAGCACCTTCTGTTACTTCGTCACGAACATTGTTGAATTGTTGACGAACCACCTTTTCAGTTTCTTGGTTCTCAAAAATCACCGACACGCTACCTTTATCAAAAATTTCAGCCATTTGCATTTCCTCCTGTATGTTTTATTTGTTGACCGGCCAGTCATAGTTAAATACGATGCAGGAGGAGAAGGTGTTACCTAAGTCTTCAGGATTTTTGTAGTTTTATTTAGAGGGTCAGTTCTTTGTAGATGGGTTCTAGGTATTTTCTGATTACGTGGATTTTTTGATAGAGTGTTTTTCGTGATATCTGGAGTTTAGAAGCTATCTCTGTTTTAGTCAGTTGTTGTGAATAGAGGAGTTTAAATAAGGTGTGGTATTTTTTAGGGAGGAGTTTTAGACAAGCTAGGTGGATTTCGAGTTCAGTTTCGATTGAATCGGTCATAGTGAGGTCATCTAATTCTGTAGCATCGTCATTTCCCATCCAAGCATGTTTATTTTGTTGTCTCAGATAGTCGATCATGGTCCAGACACATTTTTGCTTAGCGAAAGCTATAAATTGGTATTTTTCACTGGTAAAAGGGTCGCCATCGAAGGTCTCTGCTACTTTTAATAGGGTCAATTGTCCTATCTGCATCAGGTCTTCATAATCAGGATGATACCGATGGATCTGTAGTTGTTTCAATGCTGAAAAAGTAATACCACTAAATTGGACTAACAGTTCTTCACTCATTTCTTTTCCTTTGACGCAGCGCTGCGTTAGTTGTCAAGATCTTGCCTCACTAGCGTATTAAAACCACCCTCTCCTGTCTAATCCCTAATACTGCGTCAGAACCGTTGAATTTTGCACAAAAAAAGAGCTGATACCAGCTCTTTTTCATATGACATATCCTTTAATGATGTGCCACAGCACTCTAAAACTCACTCTTACCTCACCTTAAAATCACCTTAAGCTCATTCTAAAAGTGGAGGATGTCCTAATCAAATTCTCCGATTCTTCTTTGATTACTAAAAGCATAGAACGCAATGCTGACAAAGAGTAACAGAAATGCTGCTAGTGCTGCAGTATTGATCAGAAAGGCTTGTCTTGTAATTCCTTCTTGGAAAGCTCTCAAGAGTTCCAAAGCATAATACTGTGGGGTAACCATCGCTAGTTTTTGAACAAAATCTGGCATAACTTCTAGCGGGATCAATGAACCACTCATTTGTGAGGTCACTGTAAAGAGTGCTACGTTAATAGCTGTTGCCACTTGTTCACTTGGTGCTAGCACAGTGGTTGCCATTGACCATGCTATAGCTATAAAGCCGAAGATGGTCAAAGGATAGGCAAATTGTAATGGTGTGACTCCAGGATTTATGCCGAAGACGCCATATAATGCTACCATCATGATCACAATCTCAAGGATCATGAAGAGTGACCCTACGATTAAGGTCCCTCCAAAATAGCTGCCACGTCCAAGTGGGGTACTCATCAAGCGTTGAAATACTTTGTTACGTCGCTCTTCAGAGATTTGACGAGGTCCGAATCCGCTTGACTGATATAACACCATCAGTAAAAAGATTCCTACTATATTGGTACTCATCTGAATGACTAATCGTTGGTTTTTCCCAAAGCGATACTCAACATCTGGAGTTGTCTCTTTTTTTAAGTCAGCTAAAGAGCTCTCTGTCAATTGAGTATCTTCTAAACTTTGATACTGGAGCAACTCTGAAATAGCACCATCTACTGTCGCTTTGACTTGATCAGTGATTTCACTGCCTTGCGTGGTTACGATTTGCAGATCATTAAACTCCTTTGATGTGACTTGATCATCAAAATCAGCTGGTAAAGTGATAATTGCCATGGCATTATCTGAACTGCTAGCATTCTGTTTATCCTCTTCAGTAATCATGCTCAAATCCACTGAATCATCTAGCAAATCAGCTAATAACGGTTGATAGTGACTACTACTATCCTCTACCATGCTGATTGTGATTTGACTCTCACTACTTTCAGTATTGTAAAAAGGAAGGTAAATCAAAATACTAACAAGTGGTAAGGCTAAGATCCCGGCTGTTTTTACCCAGTTTTCTAGCCACATTTGCAATCTAAATTGGATCATCCACCATAGATTTTTCATCTAAAACGCCTCCCTCTTATTTAAAATAACTGATGCAACAAGATACATGACAGCTGATATCCCTAGCATTCCTAGCAAAGCTGTCCAATTTAGGACTTGAGGCCCCCAATAGGCATCTCTCACTGCTACTGCGATCCATCCAAGCGGAGAAAAACGTGCAATAGCATCGCTAACTGGGAAGTATAGACCTCCTGCAAAGGCAAAAATCGGGATAATGATCTGCATAAAGAAGGAGCCGATACCGTTTTTATCAAATATATCAGTCAGCATACCAAGTGCTAAGAAAAAGAGCATCACCGATGAGATCATCAGAAAACTATAGATCAGGTGATTAGACCAGGGCATGCCGAAAGCTACTTCAGAAATGGCCATCACCACTGCAGTCGCCAATAGGCCAAAGAACGCATTACTCACAAAAACAGAGTTAATGATCTTTTGTCTCGATAATGGGGATATTAACAGACGGTCTAATGTTTTTGAACGTCTTTCAACACCAAACATGGCTAAACCAGTTTCACCAAAGTAAGAGACAAAGAGAATTCCCATCGCAATGGTATAGTATTGAAATGACGTTGGCCCACTATTTGCTGCTTCTTCTACCCAGGCATCCTCTGAAACTCCAATGGGTTGGGACACGACCGTACTAGGATCTACCCCTCTTTCGATTGCAAGCTCAGCCAACCGATAGTTTCGTCCAATTTGTCCAAGATAAGACCTTAATATCGTTTGTTGAATACTCGATAATTGTCCGATTGAGACATTTATACGAGCTCCGTCTACAACTATCCTGGCTTCATTTTCTTCTGGGATTGGTTGGCTATCCCCTGATTGGTCTACTGAATCAGACTGGTCATTCTGTTCTTTAAACTGAATAAAGTTTGATTCCTCATTGTCATTGATAGCCGTAAAGACGCCTTCTAAATAGCTACTATAATCCCCATCATCTGTCTGATAAGTCACTGTAATCTGATCAATATTATCAGCTAAATTGTTACTAAATACATTTTGAAGGACCATGCCAAGTATCAGCATCGTCAGCACTGGCATCAACCCAAAATAAATATAGTTTGATTTTTCTCGTAAGTTTTGGATTAAAACACGTTTAAATAAAGCATAATTCATCAAATCACCTACTCATCTCTCAATGCTCGACCAGTCAAGGTTAAAAAGACCGTTTCGAGATTGTAATATTCTTGGTCAACTTGTTCCACAGTAATATCATGTTTCAACAAGACGGCTAGTACTTCATTCAATACATTATTTTCTGGATTTGTAGTGATCGTTAACGATTGTTCTTTTAAGATAACGTCATTAACACCAATAACATTTTTCAACCATTCTACATCGAAGTCATCAGGCTGTCTGATCGTAATTGAAAGAGCTTTTTGATCGGTAATCAGACGTGTGAGCTCTCCTTCAGTTCCTTGAGCAATTACTGTACCATGGTCGACGATCACAACACGGTCGGCGATTCTTTCAACTTCTTCTATATAATGACTAGTATAAATAATACTCTTGCCATCTTTTTTCATCTTTTCAATGGCTTCCAGAATATAGTTACGTGATTGTGGATCAATCCCAACAGTTGGTTCATCCATGATTACTAGGTCAGGCTCATGAACGATTGCCATTGCAATATTCAAACGCCGTTGCATCCCTCCTGAAAAACTATCCGGTTTTTGATCAGCATGTTTTTCTAACCCTACAGTTCTAAGAGCGACATCTGTTTTCTCTTTCAGGATCTTACCTCTTAGCCCATATATCCCACCAAAGAAAGCGACATTCTCGCGGGCACTAAGATCGTAGTAGATGGCTAAATTTTGCGGTACAAGACCGATTCGTTCCCGGTTTTTGGTATTTCCCACTGGCTTACCGAATAAGGTAATCTCTCCCTTAGAAACCGTGATTAAACCCGTCAACATATTGATCAAAGTCGTTTTCCCAGCACCATTAGGTCCTAGCAACCCTAAAACTTCCCCGTCATTAACATCGAAGGAAACATTGTCGACAGCCAGATGGCTCCCATACTTTTTACTCACTTTATTAACTTTGATTATTTTTTCCATTGTCATTTTCATCCTCTCAGTTATCCCTTATATTTCTTTTATCTCTCGTCATTTGGCTTTTTTATTTTTACCCACAGTTCCGCTATCTTAGGTGTTAAGTGTTAAGGTGCCAATGCGTTATCTTGATTAAAGTGTAACTAAATAAGAGGAACTGCACTAGTGCAATTCCTCATAGCATTCACATGAGATTTCTCATGTCTTAGGTTCTAATTCGATTTTTAAGGGTAAAATAGTTGTCACGATAAAGTTTTTTTGATTACTGATGTGGAGTTGCCCACCAACTTGTTGTGTCCGTTGATTCATTGCAATGATGCCTATACCATTAACGATCGATTCTCGAGCAACGATACCATCATTTGAAACTGTAAACTGAATAATTTGATTTAAAACTTTCAAAGACACTGCTACTTGTGTTGCTTGACTATGTTTGACGACGTTTGTTAATGATTCAGTCAGGTTAGCTTGAATGACTTGCCAATGGGATATTTTTAATTGGTTAATAAAGCCTTGAAATTCGAATGATGTTTCAATCTGATACTGCCTTTCATACTCAGTTAACTGGTTTTTGATTGTTTGGATATTGACGGTTTCCAGTGGTTTTGCTTGTTGGCGCAGCAAATGCCTGATTTTATCGATTCCCTCGCGAATGACTTCGATCGATTGATCAATTAATTGTTCTCCAGTTTCGGGGTCGTTGCGGTAGACATGACGAGCAGCCTCCATCTGGATCAACCCACCCGTTAAGCGATGTCCTAGCTCGTCATGGATCTCATGTGTCAATCGTTGCCTCTCCGCGACTAAATTCACTTGTTGTTCCAAGCGTTGCGCTGTTTGGATCTGATTCAATCGCTCTGCTAGAGTTGTTTTCTCAGTTCTCAGGTCATCTGCAAGTCGTGTTGTCCGGACGAGATAACGTTCCATATGGCCAACAAGATAGTAGATAGCATCCAGAAATAACGTAATAATCACAATAATAATAGTATGAACTGTCTCCATGACTCCGATTGGGAAAATGACCACCAATGCCAAGAGCTGTAGCGAGAAAGCCCACCAGTTAATCTGGTCATCCTTGAATGCCCATACTGCCAAACTTGCTAGGCAGAGTAACACCACTTGAGGCATTATGAACAGACCTAAGATTCCGACTAGGAGTTGGCAATACAAGAGTATTGTCGTTCGGTCGGGAAATGCAGAAATCAACAGCTGTAAGCTGACCCATGCTAAAATCACTATGATCACTAATGCCATTGGGCTAACTGAAATGTCTAGGCCAATCATTGTAAAAACAGCTAAACTCACAAAAATACTGGTAATGACCTGTAATAGCTGCAACTAGTTCTCCTCCCCTACCTTACCCGTCAAATAATAGATGGCAAGTTGTGTCCGATGGTCGAGGTTCAGTTTATGCAGAATCGTCGAAATATGATTATGGATTGTCCCTTCTGACAAGAATAGCCGTTTGGCAATGGCACCATTTGATAATCCTTGAGCTACTAAAGCCGTAATTTCTTGTTCACGGTCTGTGAGATCGGACAAATCACCAGGTTCTCCCAGCTTGTCAATCATCTGTCTGGTTTTCGTCCAGATAGAGGAAGAGAGTACATGCTGGTCCAAAAAAACTGCTTTGATACTGTCAATCATAACTGCTGGTGGCGTGTTCTTTAAGAGATAGGCACTCGCACCATTCTTTATCCCTGCAACGATGTAGTCATCCTCATCAAAAGTCGTTAGAATGATGACTTTCGCAAGGGTCTCTTCTGTGATTACCTTGGTTGCTTCAATACCATTCATTCCGGGCATTCTGATATCCATCAAAACGATATCGACATCATGAGTACGACAATATGAGATGGCATCCAACGCATTGTCGACTGTCTCGATTTCGGAAATTTCAGAGTCCGTTTTTAGGATCAATGCCAGACCACTAGTGATCAAAGGGTTATCATCTACTAGTAAGACTTTTAATGCCTTCATACTTTACTTCACTCGCTTCCCACTCTGACCATTTTTCTGACCAGTTTACTTAAGCCTGTATACTAGCCTCATTATACCATAAGGAATCATGGACACTTAGGCTGGTCGTTTCAAAAACAGTAGCGAACGCGCCAACTTAGCACATGGTGCCACAACAAATCGTGTGAATAAGAAAGCAGTTGGAATCACTAAGAATGTGCTGACAATCAAGGCATAAACAGGTTCTATCACTTGGCCAAGAAAACTAACTACTAAAATAATCATCGTAGTATGGGTCAGATAAATGCCAAACGATACATTTCCTAGTAAAATAGCTGGCCTATTGCTAAAGAAAGCATGTAAATCAGGAATCTCAATCACAGAAATCAACAACATGACATAGCCAATAGCAGCAATGAGTAAGGCTGGTCGTTGTCCCAACATGATTCCAAATAACCGTAGCCACCAGCGATTCGTGATAATAATGATGCTAAGTGGTAAGAACCAAGTCACCAATTTGTGTGACTTGACCCACCCACTCAGTGATTCATAGTAAACCGCTAATGCAGACCCAATCATAAAATAGATGCTATAGTAAGCAGTTCGTTCAAAGGATTCAACAAACGGATAGAAAGTGGTATCTTTCGTTACGACCATCAAGTAGCCAAGACCAGCCCACACGAGTGCCCACGAAAGCACTGCAATCACCATCGATTTCTTATTTTTTTCTTTGGAGAACAAGTATCCGACAATCGGAATAATAAAACTGATCCGCCATTCTTGGATGATTGACCAAAAAACGCCCGCAATGATGTTCAGATGATTGTCCATCAGTAAATATGTATTCCATAGCTCACTAGTCGTTGGAAACCGACTCCATTTTGTATTGAACGTTCCCGCCAAACGGACATCCTGAGTTAAATCTCTATAATAGTAACTGCCAATCAACGTCAAAGTCACTGCAATCAAGTAAGGAAAGATGATTGTCACAAAACGTCGCCCGATAAATCTCCAATATTCAAATTTTTTCCCGTTGATATAGGGCATTGTAATGACCATCCCACCAATCATAAAGAAGAGGACAATAGCCTCATTCCCTGCCCAGAAAAACTTCAATGGTGTAACAGTTAAAACTTCGAGGAGTTGATTTTCATAAAAAGCTTCGTAATGTGCCGCATTGAATGCAGGAGACCAAGTCAGCGCATGAAAAGCAATTACAATTAAGGCACTATACCCTCGTAAGCCATCAAGAGCTAAAATTCGCTCCCTTTTCTTTTTCATTCTGATTACTCTCCTTTTCCAATAATGATAATTCTACTTCTCTTAGCTCAGTAAAGATAGACAACCACTTCCGAGTAGGTGGGTCATTATGAGGTGGAAATGAAATACAAATGAAAATATTATCATTTTTACACTTTACATTTGAAGTTAAAATATCTATAATAAAGTATGTGATATTAACAACAAAGTCTAGTTTTTATAGCACCATTAACGTTAATAATACACTTCAACTTTCGTAACATTTTAACAAGCATTTACAAAAACAATGCTAATAACAGTATTCGAATTATAGTTAGGAGATGCAATGAAATCCCATAAAGTGATCAATATCGATGATCAAGCAACTTTGAATCATCTTTACAACAATGCCACTGAATCTTACTACTTTCTCCCTCCGAAAGAAATATCAGCCATCTGCTCAGTTTCTCACGATAAAACACTTATCTTTGATACTAAAGGTAGAAGCTATGCAGCAGCAAACCGAAATACGAAGCAAATAGCTGACTCCCTCTTCAAAAAAATTGGACTCCCGTATACTTTTTTGAGCCACTTCAATCAAATTTTCACTAAAAAGACCTACAAAATTCCCTACGTATATGGCGATTATCTCTTTGTCCCAACAAATTGTCCGACAAAAACAGACAATCATTGGATAGCTTTTCATCATTTTGAACAGATCCACTATGCAGATGGACTCCCTATTATCACTAATAAACATGATTTTGGCATCGTATATCCTTTAAAACGCAGACAATTCCAAGAACTCTTAAAACATTTAGCTGAAATCCATCACGGACAAGAAAAAAGTATCGAGGACTTAGAGTTTTTTATTGCATCCCGTAAGTCAGAACAATTTTCAGATTCTCTGATTCATCATCCTAAGTTACGGTCCTGTTTTATGAAGGACCAACCATCAAAGGCTGAATACTACATGTCAAAAATTTGGTCGTCTCTGTCAAAGACCATCCGCCAAGATCTCCATATAAACCCCGAGGACGAGTTATTGGAACAAAGCTTTGAACACTACCAAAAGAAGTGGGAAGAACGACACCAAGATTCCTTTTGGTTTGCTGAAGATATGACCGATATTGATTTTTAAGTATACGCACCTATCGATCTATTGACAGTATATTAACTTGAACTATCAACTGATCTTTATGGATTGATCTCGATTGATTAATCTATCGACTCCCTAGCTAAACATACAAACCTTACAAGCATAGCTAGAGATAAAACAACACACAGATACATAGATACATAGATAGCTGATACATACCTGATATATAACCAACATTCTAAAACGATATTCCTAATCATATCGAGAGTAAGAAACGAATGCAAGAAATCTACAAATCAGAGGTCGTTCAATTATCGCCTAGCTTCGAGAGATAAGATGAGCTACCTGAAATTTTTTATTTTTCACGGTAGATTGACTTATAGTCGAAGAAGCTGCTGATTGAAACCACCCTAAAAACATACCTTCTAAAAACTGTATTCAATCGACATAGAAGGAGCTATGACAACTACTGATTGTCATAACTCCTTCTTATTTTAATTCTAATTTTTTTACCCTAATTTGCTTTGTCCTTTTGTAGTAGAATCCGTAGAATGAAAAATCTCTTTTGTAGGAAAAAAAGCCGTAGGATGAAAAGATAAAAAAGAGACTGGGACAAAAAGTCCTAGCTAACCAATATACAGATAAAATCCGCTAAAAATCTATTTGAGATTTTTAGCGGATTTTATTATCTTACTGGGACTTTTGTCCCAGCCTCTACTTTCAAAAGAATTAACTTACAAGTGTTGACTCAGTCAGTATTATTCTTCTCCTACTAATTCAACATTACTCCACAAGTGTCCACCATTTAAAGCATCTTCAGCTTTAACAGAATAACTCTTAACGCGTTTACTTACTGCAGTAATAGATGTACGGAACAAAGTAGGTACCGCAAAGGCTTCATCACGAGCATATGCTTGCCAATCTTCAAAAGCTTTTTGACGGTAATCAGCATCAAAGGCTTCTTTGGAAGAGATTTCCTTTAACAATTTGGTATTTTCATCAGAAGCAAACCGCGTATAGTTAAATGGTACATTTTCACCATATAGGCCTGCAGGATCTGGATCTGTACTTGCTCCCCAAGCTGCTGCATAAACATCGATTTCAGGATCATCAGCTTCAACTTTTTCATAGAAAGCGTTTAATTCAATTGGACGACCAGTTGTTAATTCAACTTTAAGACCAATTTTTTCCCACCATTGGATGTAAGCTAATGCCAAAGTTTCATCATTTTGACCACCAGCCATTGTTGCATAGTTGATTGTTAATGGATCGCCATTTGGATCTTCACGAATTCCATCGTCATCTGTATCTTTATAACCAGCTTCATCCAATAATTCTTCTGCTTTTTTAGGGTCGTAAGTGTAGCCTTCTTTACCATCATTTTCTGCAAACACTGGTGGAATCAAGCTGTTAGCATTTGAACGTGTCCCAGCATAGAATTTCTCAGCAATTTGATCGTTATCAACTGCATAAGCCATTGCTTGACGAAGTGACTTGTTAGCCATCTTAGCATCTGGATCAACAACAACTTTGTTTTCTTCGCTATCCCATTTACCAAGCTTAAAACCAAGATAGTTATAAGAATAGCTACCCGTACCTAACACATCAAAATCTTCGCTATCTTTATACGTATCGTATTGATCGGCAGGCATGCCAGCTATATCGTACTTGCCAGAAGACATTTCAGACACAACGTTTGAAGATGATACAACTTCGACTGTAATCTTGTCGATCTTCGGTTTACCTTCCCAATAGTATTCATTGGCAACTAATGTTACAGATTCACCTGGAACAGTGCTGTCAATCTTGTATGGTCCAAAGTCAACTGTTTTACCCCGTACAGCATCACTTGCCTCAACTTCATCCATAGGGATGTCTTCAAGGACATGTTTTGGTAATAACATTGATAGCAATTGACCACCAGGAATATAAATACTTGGTGATAAAGCTTTATAATGTAAAATCACTTGTTGGTCGTTAACTTTTTCAATTCCTGAAATGGAGTCAGCATCGCCACTGTGGAATTCGTCAGCACCTTCGATATCACCAACATAAGTTGGATAGCGGATACCAGGATAATCAGGGTCAGCAATGAATTCATGTGTAAAGATATAGTCATCGATTGTAATAGGTTCGCCATCTGACCATTTTTGGTCTTCAGGGAACGTTACTGTTACGGTGTTGTTCTCTTCGTCCACTTCAAATTGTGCAAAACCATCATTATCAAACTTGATTTCATCGTTGACATGGAAAATATCTCCAGCAGTAAACTGTAATACTTCTGAATCTGGAGTGGATTGGTATAATGCACTGTTGTAAATACCGGTAATTGGTGAATCAGATACTAAAGCGTATTTTAACTCGCCACCCTCAGCAGCCTCGCCACCACGATCTAATGTTTCTTCAAACTCGACTGTACTACTACTAGTATTGTCGTTGTCATCTGATCCTTTATCAGAATCGTCATTGTTGTTTCCACCATTACCACAAGCAGCTAATAAAGCTACTGAAGCGAATAAAGGCAATGATTTTTTAAGTAATTCACTCATATAATCTTTTCCCCCATTACTATACTTTTAGTTGATTACCATTACGAATTTGTTTCGTACTATAAATATTAACAGATTTCTCATAAACCCGCAAGATTATTCTCATATTTTTCATAATTTCAACAAATTTGTGAATAATATGGGCATAATGGGAGAAATTAAGAGCGCACACTCTATTATTATTTCACAAATTGCTTTAGGTGTTCACGATAAGTTGTTATCTCTGGTTCATTGCCCCAGACAAAATGTCCTGGTTTTATTTCAACAAATGCTGGTTTATCCACTGAATAATCATGTATTGTATCATCATATACCACTAGTTTCTTATCCTTTTCTATTTCAGGATCTGGAACTGGTACAGCAGATAGCAGCGATTTGGTATATGGATGTATTGGTTCGATAAAGAGTTCTTCTGCTGGCGCTAACTCCACAATGACACCACGATGGATAACAGCAATACGGTCAGAAATAAAACGCACCACAGATAAATCATGTGCGATGAACAAATAAGTTAAATCCTTCTCTGCTTGCATCCGTTTCAATAGGTTTAGGACTTGTGCTCTGATTGACACATCAAGTGCAGAAATAGGCTCATCAGCTATCACTAGTTTTGGATCCATTACGAGTGCTCGAGCAATACCAATCCGTTGTCGTTGACCACCTGAGAATTCATGGGGATATCTGGTTAAGTGTTCCGATAATAACCCCACCTCTGAAATGATTTTTTCGACTTTTTGATGACGATCCTCATTGTTCTTAAACAAATGAAAATTGTATAACCCCTCTGAAACGATATAATCGACCGTTGAGCGTTCATTCAATGACGCCGACGGATCCTGAAATATCATTTGGATATTCTTGATAACATAGTGATCATCTTTCCGCGAAAGTCTCTTGTTGATTTTCTTACCTTCAAATAAGATATCGCCATCAGTCGTTTCATTAATCCTAACAATGGCACGACCAATCGTTGTTTTTCCCGATCCTGACTCACCAACAAGTGCTAGTGTCTCACCTCTATGGATATCAAAGCTGACATGATCGACCGCAACGAATTTATTCTTACCTTCTCCAAATGTGATTTCAAGGTCTTTAACGGATAACAAAACTTCATTACTCATATTTCCTTCACTCATGGGTGGCCACCTCCTCTTCATTACCATATCCGGTTCTATGAACCAAATTCTCCATTTTTTGATGAAGATTCCGAATCGCTTCTGGTATTTCCGTTTTTGGCGCTCTTGGATCTAATAGCCAGGTTTTAGCGGCATGTGTCTCACTGATTTTGAAAAACGGAGGCTCTTCTTCAAAATCAATTTTCATCGCATACGGATTTCGAGGCGCAAATGCATCTCCAACGATATCTTTATATAAAGATGGAGGCGCTCCTGGTATCATATACAACTCTTCTCCTTTAGTTCCTAATTGTGGTAAAGAGGATAACAGACTCCACGTATACGGGTGTTTGGAATCAAAAAAGATCTCATCAACCTTCCCATACTCTACGATTTGGCCAGCATACATAACAGCAACCTTATCAGCAACAGAGGCTACGACCCCTAAATCGTGAGTAATATAAATCGTTGTGAAGCCATACTCCTCTTGAAGACTTTTGATAAGATTTAGTATTTGAGCTTGTATCGTCACGTCAAGTGCAGTAGTGGGTTCATCACAGATCAGTATTTTTGGTCGACAAGCTAACGCAATAGCAATGACAATCCGTTGTCTCATCCCACCTGAATACTGGAATGGGTATTCATTGAATCTCCTCTTAGCATCTACGATACCTGTTCTTTCCATGAGTTCAATCGCAATCTTTTTGGCTTCACTTCCAGATTTTTTTTGATGCTTGATGATAACTTCTGTAATTTGTGACCCTATGGTCCGAATAGGATTTAAGGAGGTCATTGGGTCTTGAAATACTGTTGCGATTTCAACCCCACGAATTGCTTCCCAGCCACGGTCAGACGAAATATCTAATAAGTTTTTCCCGTTGTAAAGAATTTCGCCATCTGACAAAAATCCATTAGCTTCTAACATTCCTGTAAATGTTTTAGTTAATACCGATTTTCCAGACCCTGATTCGCCAACAATAGCTAAGGTCTCTTTATCATATAGATCAAGAGAAACATTCCGAATGGCAGATAGTATACGGTCCCGTACTTTAAATTTTACCGAAACATTCTTGACTGACAGAATCAACTTTTTTTCTTTTATTTCATTCATCTCATTACCTCACATATGGGTTCTAGGGTCTGATGCATCAGCTAGGGTTTGTCCAACGATGTAAAGAGAGATCGTTACAATGGCTAAAACTAATACAGGGATCCAGAATAAGTAGGGATAGTTGCTCATATTGACGGTGTATTTAGAGATCAATCTCCCAAGAGAGGGTACATTTGTGCTTAACCCAACTCCTAAGAATGATAAGAAAACTTCATATGAGATAAAGCCCGGCAAACTACGAGAGACATCCGTCACAATGACTGAGATCAAATAAGGTAAAATATTCTTCAAAATAAGGCGGTGAAGAGGTGTCCCTAAGCATCTAGAAGCCAAATTAAATTCTCGATCTCTGAGTATCATGACTTGGACCCGAATAAAATGTGCTGTTCCTAACCAACTGGTTGCGCACATGGCCAATAACAGATTCCAAAAACCTGCACCAAAGGCATACGAGAGAACAATGACAATCAGTAATGTTGGGACATTGGAAATCACATTATAAACCTCGATCATAAAACGATCGACCTTTTTAGAGCTTCCCCAAATAGCGCCGACTATAA
Source organism: Bavariicoccus seileri WCC 4188 (assembly GCF_000421665.1). GTDB lineage: Bacteria > Bacillota > Bacilli > Lactobacillales > Aerococcaceae > Bavariicoccus > Bavariicoccus seileri. The sequence continues at coordinate 56,033 of NZ_ATXL01000003.1, forward strand.
CTCCGACAACGGTTGTAATAATTGTTGCAATCAACCCAATGGAGATAGACGTTCTAGCGCCTGCCCAAACAGCATCAAATAAGGAGTGACCATTAGCATCTGTCCCGAACCAGTTTTCAAGTGAGGGCCAATTATAGCGTTTAGAGAAATCATTGATCCCATCAACATCCATGAAGTCGTACTGGCTAAATAACGGTTGGATAAATGAAAAACCCAGCACAATGACTAAAACGATCAACATCAGGATAGCAATTTTATTGCTAAAAAATTTTCTGCTCACCGATTTCCAATACGAATAACGTGGTGCATCTATTTTTTCAGCAACTAATGTATCTAATTTAACAAACTCGAACTGATTTGCTTCGCTTTTTTCTACCATTCTAACGACCTCCTTTCGATGCAGATAAACTTATTCTTGGATCGATGATTGTTAGCATGATATCTCCAAGCAAAACAGACAAGATAGAAAGTGTCGTAAAGACAAACAATAAACCGATTACCATTGGGTTATTGTGAGCGATGATAGCATCTGGCAACATTTTCCCCATCCCAGGTACAGCGAATACTGTTTCAGTAATGGTAGCCCCTTGAATAGATAAAATAATTGTTCCAGGTATCCCACTTACTATAGGTATCATCGCATTTTTGAAGATATGTTTTTGCGATATTTCTTTTTCCGACAATCCTTTAGCCTTCGCAAACTTAACATAGTCCGAAGACGATTGGTCAATCATAAACCGTCTGATCCAAATGATTAATCCGGAAATCGAAAGCAATCCTAAAATAGCTGTTGGCAATACGTATGACTTCAAATCTCCTGCCCCAAGTGTCGGGAACGAGTCAGGTAAGCCAAAGAAATGGCTACCGATGAATCTGAAGAAGTAGATAAATGCCAAACTTGGGATCGAAATCAACACTGTTACTAAGCCGACTCCCATCCGATCAATCAATTTACCTTTATACCTTGCCATCACTACCGCTAAAGAAACCCCGATTGCATAAGCTAGCAAGACTGATATGATCCCTGTAATAACAGATATCTTGATCATCGAAGGGTCTTGATAATTATCAGTGGATTTCACATAACTATCACTATAACGTTCCTTTTCCAAACGATCCATGGCGCTTGGTGATTTGTACTGTCTAGAGTAAATGTCTGCGGATGATTTCTCCGTTAGACCTGTATCAAAATGCACTGTTTTTTGTGCTGTTTTCCCTTGACCACTTGAAATGACATCCATCACAGGCCGACCACTGAACGTAGGGTAAGAAGTCCCTAGGTTCAGCGTCAGGATATTTTGATGAATAAACGGAAACGACGAGGTAAAGTAAATCAAATATTTATGTTTTGTGCCTGAACCTGTCAATGTTAACCCAGCCGTTTTAGTATATTCTACCTTCACATAGCGTGGTAAATCTGGATTGCTTGGATCTTGGATTACCCACGGATGATCGACCTTGATCAAATTCTTGTAAAAACGGCCCACTCGTTCAATCAATGGAATCTCTCTGGTTGCAAAATAGGCTTTAGAAACAGGGTATTGTCCCAATTTCCAACCTCTACCAGACTTGCTAGAGGCCCATTCTTCAAAGGCATCATTATCCTCTCCAGCAATCAATTTGTCATACTCAGCTTTATCAGATGTTATATCAGATGCAATATCAGAAGTGGTGTAGTAATCAATATACCCCATCCGCTCATAAGTGTTATTTTCATAGTCAGTCCGTTCATCCGGGCTTCCTTTTAACCGGCTATAGACGGGATCGCTTTGAAAAATCGTATTGCGCGGTACCAACGAATAAATCATGACGTAGCCTATTGTGGTGACCAAGAATATACTGATTATAGATCTGATGACTCTATAAGTAATGTATTTCTTCACGTTTTCCCTCCTGCTCCAAAAATAAAAAAGGGTTAGTTGAAATCTAACCCTTTTTTATCACTTCTACACTTTTCCGTGGGTCAAAGATTATTCTGCTGAACGGTCTTTATTCCACTTATCAAGGGCTTCATCATATTGATCTACCGTTACGACATCCTCTTGGATCTCGATGTACTTCAATTTGTCAGCCGCTATACCAGACCAGCTGTATGGTGCCGAGAATGGAACTACTTTTGTCACACGAGGTAATCCGCCACCTGCATAGATTGGAACTTGGATTGCATTGTTCAGTAACCAAGCTTCTGCCTTAGCATAAGCTTCATAACGAGCATCGTCGTCATCAGTTATACTATTAGCGGCATCCAACAATGCATCATATTCAGAAAATCCAAGCGCTTCTTTCGCTGGAGCAGAAACATCTTCTCCCTCAACCAACTCGCTACCATCTAAGCCTAGCGTTTGAAGCATATCACCTGTCTTAGAGTTATAGATATTCAAGTAAGTTGATGGGTCTTGGTAGTCAGGGCCCCAACCAGATGCCGTAGAGATATCGAAATCACTAGCCGAACCAGCTGTTGCATAATAGGTTGCTGCTAAGTAAGCGTCTTGGTTCAAAAGTTGAATATCAACGACAACATTATCTGCGCCGAGTGTTGATTCAATTGAATTCTTGATCGATTTTGCTGAGTTAACCCCAACCTCGCTCGTTTCAAGAACAGGGATATCTAAGTGGATCGGATAAGCCACATCATCAGCTTCTAATTCAGCTTTCGCTTTGTCCAAATATTCTTTTGCTTTGTCAGAATTATAGTATTCATCGTGACCATCAGACAAATCAATATCTGCCCAAGTATCACTATCTAAAGTTTGTAATTCTTTTTCGATCGCTTTACCATAATCTTCTTCACCGATTTGAACAAACGTCGGCGGTACTAAGGTATTTCTGAGAGCCTCACTTGAGGTTTCTTCCCCAACACTTTGGGCATTGTAGGCTGCACGATCAAAGGCAAACTCAAAGGCTAATCTAAAGTTACGGTTTAAGATTGCTTTTTGAGTGGAATCCTTTTCTTCATCAGTCGTTTTACTGGTTGCTTCATATGCCCCACGTGATAAGTTGAAGGTTAAGTTATAAGTAGTACCATTTGTTTGTGAGAAAGTCACACCATCAGGGTAGGCTTCTGTTACAGCACTATAGCCAGCTGAGTTAGGATAGACACGCGCAAGTGTCAAGTCACCATTTTGGAAGGAGGTAAATAGACCATCTGGATCACTGCCGTCATTGAATGTATATTTAACGGCATCGATATGAACGTCATCAACACCCCAATAGGATTCATTCTTTTCATACTCGATCACAGACTTAGCTGTATTGTTGGTCAAAAGGAATGCCCCATTATAAAGGATGGAATCAGCAGAAGCAGAACCGAAGTTTTCGCCTTGTGATTCTAAAAATTCAGCATTGACAGGGTACAAAATACCGTAAGTCGTTTTAGAATTCCAATAAGACTCTGGTGCATTCAAGGTATATTCGACCGTATAATCATCAACTGCTTTAACACCAACATCAGCGAAATCATCTGTTTTCCCTGAAACATAGTCTGCTAATCCTTTAATACTATTTGATACGATATAAAGAGTTTCAGATTCAATATCGGCCGCATGCTTCAACCCTGTTACGAAGTCATCCGCTTTGACTTCAGCATATTCTGTTCCATCATTCGTTACCCATTTCACGCCTTTTCTAAGGTGATAGGTATAGGTTAATCCATCATCACTGACTTCCCAATCTTCAGCTAAGGCTGGGATCAAATTACCAAGTGAATCATTTTCCAAGAGTCCATCGACAAAGTTCGTATAATGTACACTATTAGTGGCACGGCTAGAGAATGTATAATCTAACGACGCAATATCTGTCCCGTAAACGGTATTTAAGGTCGCACCTTCTACGACATTGGAGGCAGCTTCGTCGCTATCCCCTTTGGCACCATCTTTATCTCCGTCTGAGGATGAACACCCCGCTAGAGCTATGGTCAACGCTAATAGCAATGTTGAATATTTCCATATAGCTTTACTCAAAATATTATTCCTCCTTTATTCCACTTAGAGTCGCTTAGTTTTCTAATGACTTTCTTAATTCTATTGTTATAATTCCGGTAAGCTTCTTGTTAGCTAGTCACGCTTAGGAGTATTTTTGTCATGCGATACTCCAACTATTATTCCTATCCCCATCCTCTTTCATTCAGATTTACAGTCTGAAAGAGTACTTTTACTCTTCTAGACCAGTCCAGTTAGCTACCATTTAGCTACTACAACAGATGACCAAACGAGCACCCCAACAAAACTAAAATGCCATCGTGGCAGTATTCATTGAGGGTTTCACTGCACGTTGACGTTCTCTAACGAGTCCATTAAATGCATCTGTGATTCTCTTTCACCAAACTAACTTGTTTATCATTATATTGTCATTTATATTTAATGTCAATGTTTTTTTAATAATCATTTTCATTTTTTGCCAGACGTTTTCATATTCTATAACATCGATATATCAATACACTTTCTAGTGACAGTTATATAACACGTCATGTTAGATTAACTATATTAATTGTTTATAGTATTTTATTAATACTATAACTGATGAATAACTTTGCTCTCATTATTCTTTAATTATTGGCTCATATTTGATTAGTTCTGGCAAGTAACATATAGCAAAAAGCACTAGATGGACCAACCAGACAGATGGCGTCCGCTAGGCTCTAGTGCTTCTCTATTAATTTTTTCTTTTCTTTTATTTTTCTTTTACTTTTCATTTTGTGTTCTATTGTTTTTAGTGAGCTTTCTAATGAAATAGGATAGATTGGATAGACAGAATAGATCTTTTCAACAGTAACTTTAGCACTATCAGTAACAATAGCATTAGCATTAGCCTTTCGAGGTCACCACCATAGCCGCCAAGGCGATGGCATTATTCACTACATGGAAGATAATTGAAACAACTACGTTCTTCCTAAAATAAAAATAAAGAAAAACGATAGGAATTGCGATTGGGATATAGAGAACGACTGATAATGGATCAGTTGTCGTATGCATAAATGAGAAAAACAGAACCGACACGATTCCCATCACCCACTGGACTAATCTGCTTTTGGTCCAGCCCAATAACACTTCTCTAAAAAATAGTTCCTCAGTGATAGGGGCGCTAGCGACAATCATTGTTGAGAATAACCATAAAGGAATGGTATTTAACATCCCCTCTAAAGCCACTTGGTTCTCACTCGTTTCAACGGATACAAGCTGGGTTAATAGAGTTGTTAACACAATTCTAAATACAAACCCTGCAATGATTAATAGTGTGACTTTGACCCACTTATCTTCTAGATAGCGGTAGTCTCGACGAATGAGATCCCGGAATAAATAAACGCCTATCACTGCACTCGTCAATGATGAGATAATCGAAATAATCTCGAGATGTCGACCCAACGCTGCATAATATTGGCTGATGATGCCCGCAACTATTGGAACAACTAGTAACCCAATCCAAAATACCACTGTGTACAGTAATCTTGTTCTCTTACTTACTCTCTCCATGTCTGCCTCTTTTCTGAGAATTATTCGTTTGATATGCCATCTGCCGCTCTTTTATCGCAATCAATTCACGATTGGCTTTTTGTTCGATAAAGAAATCGACCAATCGTTCACTGACTTTTTGGGAAATGCCGATTTTTTGAAAATCAGCTACAGTTGCATTTTCCATCGCTTCTCTCGTTTTATAGGTCTGATAAATTTTTTGCCTCGTTTTTGGACCAACGCCATCAATCTGATCCAATTGACTTTGAAATTCGCTCTTTGTTCTGACTTGACGGTGAAAAGTAATTGCAAAACGATGGACTTCTTCCTGGATACGTTGGATTAATTGAAAAGCTGGACTAGTTGGTGGTAAATCTATTGGAACCAATGGATTACCAAACACTAAACGGGCTGTTTGGTGCTTGTCATTTTTGACCATTCCTGCTATTGGTAAATCCAGTCCTAACTCATCTTCTAACACTTCTTTAGCAGCTTTAACTTGAATTGGTCCTCCATCCATCATAATCAAATCTGGTAATGGTTTTTCCTCTTTCAGTAGTCGACTGTAACGTCTTCTAATCACTTCTTGAGTTGTCTTGAATTCATTCGCGCCTTTAATCGTTTTAACATGATATTTTCGATAATCTTTTTTAGCGGGTTTTCCATCTTTAAAGACGACCATGGCACTCACTGGCGAGGTTCCCTGGATGTTGGAGTGGTCGAATGATTCAATCGTTTTGATATAGGGTAATTTCAAAGCTTCTGATAACTGTTCGATTGCTCCAACTGTCTTTAATTGTTTCCGATCTTCCATGCGAAATTTCTCTGCTAGTGCCAAATGGCTATTTTGACTTGCTAAGTCTAATAAACGTTTTAAGCGTCCCCGTTTGGGTTGTCTAACCGTTACGCCCAGTGTTTCTGCAATCAAATCAGCATCTAAGGCTTCTGGAAGTAATATTTCCTTGGGTAATATATGATTTTCTTCTTGATAGAATTGGCCAATATAAGACGAAACTTCATCAGCCGGATCATCATAAAGAGGAAAGGATGCTGCTTCTCGCTTGATGACTGTTGACTGTCTCAATAAAAAGACTTGGATTGATACCCAACCACGCATGACATCATAAGCAAAGACATCACGATCTTTATAGTCAAGAGACAAAATATTTTGTTGTTCGACAGTTTGCTCGATATGGCGGATCTGGTCTCTATATTCCGCGGCTTTTTCAAAATTAAGGTCGCTAGATGCATGAGCCATTTTTGCCGTCAACTCGTCTTTTACCTCTTTGACATCACCGTTCAAAAATCGTCTGATATGATCGATTTGAGTTGCGTATTCCTCTTGACTAACGTCATGATCGCAACAGCCAATACACTGACCGATATGATAATAAAAACAAGCTCTCTTTTCATTCTTTGGACAGCGTCTCAAGGGATAAATCTTTTGAATAAACTGTCGGGTGTCATTGGCAGCATAGACGTTGGGATATGGACCAAAATATAAGCCACCATCCTTTTTGACCGTACTCGTGATCACTAATTGCGGATCTTTCTCCTTAGTGATCTTAAGATAAGGATACATCGTTCCTTCCTTAAGTCGAATATTATATCTCGGTTGATACTTTTGAATCAGGCTAATCTCTAATAAAAGAGCCTCTTTGTTGGAGTTGGTCACAATTGTCTCAAAGGTATAGATCTCTTCTACTAGTAAGGCTGTTTTCCCAGTATGAGAACTTCTAAAATAGGAGCGTACTCGGTTCTTTAAATTCTTTGCTTTTCCAATGTAAATGATGGTGTTTTTTTCGTTCTTCATCAAATAACAGCCAGGAAGATCAGGCAATAATGCCAGTTTCTCATTCAACCATTCTTTATTATTATAAACAGGCATTTTGACTCCTTTCTGACGTTTGACGCGTCCTTACAATTTCTCACATTTTTGCGTTCGTTTCTTTCTGACCAGATTGCTCATTAATCGCCAATCTGAGTAATGCTTGATGTAGCTCTCGGTGAATTTGCAATCGTTTCTTGAGCAGTCTTGTAATAATAGCTGCCGTCCGATGGCGTTTATAGTTCACCACCCGGCAGTTACTCACACTATGATAATAGAAGAAACGATCCTTTCTAAGTTGCTTAACTAATCCAGGGTTTCCCCTCAATAGTGGTCTATTACGCGTACTGATTCCGTAATTCATCAACTCTTGCGGTCGATCTAAATGGATGACGAATGCTTTCTCCAATAGTCGGCGATTATAAGGCGATAAGACAACCCCATTACCCGTTGAGATAATCGTTCGTTGATGTCCAGAGAGCTCTTTTAAGCATTTTGTCTCAAAACGGCGAAATCGAGCCTCATCAAAATCAAACATCTCAGTGATAGAGTGGCCGGAACGACTGATCATCATCTTGTCCAGATCAACAAAAGAATACCCTAGCTTTTTAGCGAGTTCTCTACCGACCGACGATTTCCCAACTGCCGGTAATCCGACCAGATAAATCGCATCATTTTCGGGATCTGCAACGAGTAATTCATGGTATATTTTTCGTTTTAGCGGACCAGGAATCTTCTTCCCTTGCCATAATTCAAGTGCTGATAACAACCAGCAAATCCAAAAAGTATAGTGATTAACCACGAATTGCCGATGATCTTTTTGTTCATTATATGGTAGCCAACTGGTTAAATCAGCGATGCCACGATACTTGTTTATATGTGTCTTTGCTTCTTTAAACGACTGACTCTTCAACTGAACAGGACTTAATTGGATAAAAAAGTCTGCCTCAAAGGACTCCCAGTCATTTAACGATCGATAAATGACTTGATCATTTGGATGACTATAGCTGTCAGGTGAGACAGTCAACACGGTGACCTGTCTGACATTCTGATCACAAAGATATTGGAGCAATTCTGTCTTAAGTGGATGTTCCCCACATACGATGACTTGCTTAGCATGTAACGATTTAAAGGGTGTCAACCAGTGATCAATCGTCGATTTGATCAATTCCGTTTTAACAATCTCACCAGCGCGGGATTCAAACGTCAATCGATTGGGATCGATAACTGGCTTATGAAGTGAAGAGTCCCTTGACTCCACCGTTTTTATCACTAATGGTTGGGCTATTGCTTCAGTGATTATAGCGAATATGCCGTGCAACAAATCATTGAAGGGGGAAGTGATCATGTTTAACTCTCGGTTAGTCTGAGCCACGATTTCCCTCCTTTTTCGTAAATATAATTACTTATATCATAACCGATTTATCTATTCAGTTGCAATGAATCTCTCACGCCATAAAAAAAAGCACCAGAAAGTGCTTTTTAACTGCTATAAAGTAAATGTGTCGTTGTTTTTTACATTTTGGATAGCTGTTTTCCCGGATTCGACTGCTCTTTTCGCTAAATCTTTCGGACTTTTTGAAAACTGTCTCAGCATCACTGCTTCAATCAAACTTGGAAGATTAATCCCCACAACAACTTCGATTGTGTCGTCTAATTTAGCAAGGTTGATGGCCTCCTTGAATGGACTACCGCCCATCAAATCGACACAGATAACAAGACCTTCTGTTTCTTTCTTCAAGCTATCAACAGTTGAAATCAAATGCGTCCTTAGTTCTTCTATCGATTCATCTTCTTGAAATGGGACGATTTCAAAAGCTTCTTGAGGTCCAGCAATCATTTTGGTTGCTTGTCCTATCCCCTTTGCAAACTCCCCATGTCCTGTGACGATTATTCCAATCATGGCCATCCTCCTTTAGTTTCTTCCCTTCGATTTTAGCAAACTTGACCAAACAAATTCAAGCTTCTCACCCTGGACCCACCTCTATAAACCGATATAACTTTTACTCATCACTGTCTCCACAAAAAAGAAGCTAGGAACAAGTCCCAACTTCTCTTCTGATGTATTTTAGATTTATTTTATTTTTAGCTTACTATCTCAGTATTACTCTTATCACTATTCCCATGAATAGATCACTTTAATCAGTGCTCGATCCTTTAGGCTTAGTACCAACCATTAGCTAACCAGAATGATTTAGCTGCTTCCCATGAACCATAACGGTTTGCAACATATTGATCTGCCACACGTTCTTGGTTTTCAGGGGAGTAGTCACCATTTAAGTAAGAATTTGTTAATTGGTAACGGCCGATATAAATCCCATTACGAGCATCATAGCTACCGCCTGATTCCTTTTGAGCAATCCATTCTTTAGCTGAACTACTTGTTCCTGTATAGGATTGAGTTTGTTCTGCTGGTTGTTCTGCAGGTTGTTCAGCTGGAGCACTTGCTTCAGCAGATTGTGTTTCAGTTTCTGCAGAAGTTTCAACTTCTGTTGCTTGATCAGAAGTCACATTGTAACTTGATTCTTCACCAGAGACGTTATCATTGAAGGTGACAACTGAGTTATCTTTAGAAACAGTTAAGTTGTTGCTTGGGTAAATCAAATCAGCATTATTGATGCCATTAGCTTCTGTTAAACTGCTAACAGAGATGCCAGTTGCTTGAGCAATTGCTGATAAGGTATCGCCCCATTGAATCGTGTACGTTTTCGTACCGTCGTCATTTACAACGATTTCTGATTCGATATCTGAAGCTGTCCGAGGATTCCATTCTGCTGCTGATGCAGTAGCTGGTCCAATCAGTAAAGCTGCGCCTGCAGTCATGGTTGCTATTGTATAACGTAGTTTTTTGCTTGAGATCATGTCTTGTATTTCTCCTTTGTGTTTGCCTTAGTTTTGAGCGAATAATGTGTCGCTCTTTCACCAACAAGGATATACTAACATGCTCCCCAGGACCTCGCTTGTTTTTCATAAGAACATAAACCGGTGGTAATACCATTGTAATATAGTGTCATAATTGGGTCTAAAATGGGCTTTAATGTTACAAAATTACCTGTTTTTTGGGTTTGAGTAAACTCGATGGCCATTGTTAATCGCTTTCAATTGGTATTCAGATGGGTCATGATGGTCATCTGCTACAAGGAAATCTCTGGCTTTGGTGGGGATTTTCTCCTCAAAAAGGGTTTCGTACTCATCAATTGTTAATGTTTTTCTAGCAGTAAGCTGTTCCGCAAATCGGTGTTTTTGGATCTCTTGCCCATACCCTTTTGATAAGTACAGACTAAAGAATTCGCCAACAGCCCCAGAACCATAGCTAAACATTCCGATCTCGCTATCTGGTGCTAAGTTAGGCTCATGAGCTAATAACGAGAATAGACTCAGATATAATGATCCTGTGTATATATTTCCTACCATGCGATTGTAAGAAACAGCTTGTTGATAATAATGACTGAGTCGTTTTGCTGTCTCGTCATCACAGTCGTCTAAATAAGGAGCCAAAGCTTTTGCACCTAACTTGGTATAAGGAACATGACAGCAAATTGCCGTAAAATCAGCAATTGTCTGATGTGTTAATCCTAGAAATGACGTGAACGTATCATTGAAGAAGTCAAGATAGGCTTTTTTAGACAATGGGCCATCCACCAGTGGATATTCTTGATCAGTCGGCCGCCAAAAATCGGCCACATCAGCCGTATGATAAGCCGATACATCTGATACTTTAGCGATTCTTGGGTCCTGACTGATTAACATAGCGACGGCTCCAGCTCCTTGGGTTGGCTCACCACCACTTTTCAATCCATACTTTGCATTATCACTTGCCACGACCAAAACTGTTTCTTCTGGGTGTTGATGGACATAACTCGTCGCCAATTGTAACCCGGCAGTTCCACCGTAACAGGCTTGTTTCACCTCAAACGAACGAACTCCCTGTTTAATGGGGAGTATGTCCGTCAAAAATACAGCCCCAGCCTTCGAATGATCCACACCTGTTTCACTCGCAAAAATCACTAGGCTAATGGCATCCAACCGTTGTTGATCGACTTTATCCGCTCGGTCAAACAATTGAATTGCTGCATTCAATCCCATTGCTACCGTATCTTGCGTTAGAGGTGCTACTGCCATCTCATCTTGACCGATGCCTAATTCAAATTTCTTAGGATCCACACCACGTGCACTAGCTAAATCACCCATCTCAAGTTTAAAAGGTGGCACATAAACCGCCATTTGATCAATACCAACTGTCATTACATCACTCATTGCTTTACTCCTTTGTTTCGTATTTTTGTTTCTTTACTTGCTTCTTTGACTGAAAAGCAACACTTTCTCATACTCTATTTCTTAACATATCAGATATCAGTTAAAAATGATGATTATCCTTGTTTCCTTATTAAAAATTTAAGTCCTCTTCATAAACTCGATTTAAGGCAAAAAAAAAGAAGCAACTATACCCAAAACGATTTCTTTTGATAGGATAGTTACCTTATGACATGACTTGATATGACGTACCTCTAAACGGATCTAATCTACTCATACTAACTTTTTTTCTTTTTAGCCTTCTCACGATAGCGTCTTCCTTTTTAATCGTGGTAGACTCGGTAGTTTAAATTAGTATCTACCGGTCTATACCGCTTGACGACCCAATGGTTAGATCGATTTTGGTATATCTCAACACTAATAGTATCCCCTTCAGCGATCTCATAAATAAATTGGGCTGTTTGGCGATGCATCAGTAATGCAATCGGTTCTTCACCATTTGGGCTCAACGTAAAGCGAATCAATGGATCAGAATCTAGTGTGAGGACTTTGATTTTTGAAACAACGCCAATAACTCTCTTAAGTCCCATCAGGCACCACCCCATTATAGAAACTCTTTGTGTCTCCAAAGTCTAATTGTCTGTGCTTTTCTAACACTTTTTGTTATAGGACTCAAGCGTTCATTATCCAACCATTAATCTGTCAATTGTTTTAAAAACGATAATACCATTTTAGCTGATCTATTTCCTGCTTCTGTAATGAATGTCTCAAAAGAAACCTCATTATTCCCTCGACCGGCGATATCAGAGATGGCTCTCACAACCACAAAGGGTCTTTGAAAAGCGAATGCAACCTGGGCGATTGCCGCCCCTTCCATTTCCGCTGCTAGGACTGTTGGAAAATGAGTGATGATGTCCTGACGTTGCTTCTCTGTATTGATAAAGGAGTCAGAACTTGTGATCAAGCCTAGGTGGGTAGTCAATCCAACCGTTTGAGCGGCTAGATCTAAACGTGCTATGAGTTCAGGGGATGTCACATAGTAAAGTGGCATTTGCGCCATTTGTCCATAGTCATAATTAAAAGCTGTAACATCGACATCACTATAGGCTAGCTTTGAGGCAATCACAACGTCACCCACCTTGAGATGGGAACCAATACCACCAGCTGAACCCGTATTCACTAATAGGTCTGCTTTGAATGTTTCTAAAAGTATCGTAGCAACTGCTGCTGCCATGACTTTTCCAATCCCTGACTCGACCACAATCACTGATTGACCAAACAATTTTCCTTCACAAAAATGCCACCGGCTAACTGTTGTTGTCTTACTGTCTTCTAGCTGTTCTTTTAATAACTTAGCCTCTTCGGCCATCGCTGCAATTATACCCACACGCATCAGTTATTTTCCCCCTATATCAACGTCACAAAAATGTGGGCTGCCATCTTTTCGCTGATTGCCACTGGACGACCAGCCACTTCCAATTCGATTGTGCCATCATAATCATTGACTGAAGCTATTCTACCTTCTTGATTCAACACTAAGTCTTTCTCAGACAAACTATCTAGTAGATCCTGATCATCAACAAACCGTTTGATGATCACGCGACTACCAACCTTGCAATTAGCGAGTCTAATCAATTGATGAGGTTGCAATACCGTATCCTTTGCAGGAATTACACCACCATGTGGGCAATACTTTGGATGATCCAAATAGACCTCTAGACGATCGATCAGATCTTCTGAACTCGCATGCTCCAAAATCTCGGCCTCTGAATGGATATCTTGCTCATCATAATTCAACTTTTCATGCAAAAAAACTTCCCACATTCTGTGTTTTCTAATAATATCACTAGCAATTCTGTTCCCAGAAGAGGTCAACTTGAACCCCTGTCCTTTCACTTTTACCACTAGATCTGATTTGATCAATTTACCAACCATATCACTCACACCAGCTGGAGAAATCTCCAACGTGCTCGCAATCAATTTATTGGTCACTTTATCATAAACTTCGTTCAACTCAAAAATAACTTTTAAATAATCTTCCTTACTAGGAGTCATGTCAGTCGATCCTCCCTTATGACACTTGACATATTCTTTGTTTATTGACTCATATTGAGCCCTATTTCAAACGACACTCACTAAACTTACTCATCACACTTACTCATTACACTTACTCACTACACTCACTACTTGCTACCACCGTAATCCTACGCAAATGGGGCTAATGGAATAAACCATTTACTAAACCGTACTTTTAGAATATCGCAGACAAACCCACCGAATATCCCGAGCAATGTCAACAGTAGGATACTGGCGTACACCTCTAAATAGTGGGTAGCTTGGTACTCTGTGACTAAAAACATACCAATACCCCAGCTTGTTCTAAATTGCTCTGTGATCAAGATCAGTGATAAGCTTAAACCCAGTGTTTGCTGGGCCATCAAGATCAATCGTGGAACTACTGCTGGGAAAGCAACATACCTGACCCACATACCCGTTGAAAAATCTAGAGAGCGTGCAATAAACACATAGGTCTCTGGCAAGGCAATCAAACTTTCATAGGTCGGAATCGTGACATAAAAAAGGGTCACAAAAACGATGGCTGTTACCTGAGCCATAAAGCCTGAAGTGATTGACAGGTAAAAAAGTGGGAATAAGACAAGACGCGGCATCGCAAAAAGGACCTGGACAACTGGTAGTAGATAGCGACGAGCATTTTTACTTGTTGCCATCCATAATCCTAATAATCCTCCAAACAAATACGACAGCACGATGGCTGCTAATAGTCGTACTAAGGTCATACCCAAGTGTAACCAAATATCCTTATGAGTAGCTAAGTAAAGACCAACAGCCCATGGACTTGGAATTTTTGCCGTATCAATCAACAGTGTCAAGATAGTCCAAAGCACAATGATCATGAGGCTCCCAACCCAATAATAACGTGGTTTCATGATTTCACCTGCTTAATCTTTGATTGAAGCTCACGATAAGCACTGAAAAAAGCCTCGTTTTGTGTGTTGCGATTAAATAATGTCAATGGATTTTTCATCATAATAGTTAGATGCCCTTCAGTCATCAATCCAATCTGATCCGCTAATAAGAGTGATTCTGTTAACGAATGGGTTGCCATCAATACTGTCTGCTTCTGAGTTTTTTTCAGTTCAAGTAGTGCTTTCCAGGTCGTTTCACTCGACTCACGATCAAGCCTCGAAGTTGGCTCATCCAAAAACAAATATTGAGGCTTCTTAGCCATGATCCGGGCAATCGCAGCTATCTGCCGTTGACCAGCACTGACCTGGTTAGGGTATCTTTCTTTAATCTTTTCGAGTCCAAGGTCAGACAGCAACTTGCTTAATTCTTTTGCCACGACTGGCTTACTTAAAAACCGTTTATTAAACCCCAATCTCACATTATCTTCTATTGTAAGCCAAGGAAATAAACTGGACTCTTGAAACATAAATCCGACATTATGCGGATAGATCCTTGGCTCGATGTCTCCTGATGTGATTGGGATCAGAGAAGCTAGGCTCAACAGTAGTGAACTCTTCCCACTACCCATCGTCCCTAATAACGCTAACGATTCTCCATCAGCTAATTCAAATGAAGCACGATCGACCACAACATTCTGGTGGCGAACGACCGTCCAATTACTGACTGAAAATGTCATGTGATCTTCTGCCCCCTCACTGTCTTGGTCATACCTATCCGTAATCATTTCAACTATCATCCCTATTATAGCGTGTTTTTAGTCCTATTAGGTAACTTTTTAGCACGAACAGCTAACAGAATTAAGCTAACTTAATTTTATCATAAAATGATGCATATGATGTCATTGGGAGATCTAGTTATAAAAAGAAGGAAGGCAAGCGCCTTTCTCCTGAGTTATTTAAGTTGAGTTATTTCAGTCTGTTATAGAAGCGCACTAGACACCATGCTATACAAACGGGTTATAGAACCGTCCCTGATTCAGCAGAATGAGCCAGAGTCCGACTAAAACAATTAGACTAACGATCGAAATGGCTATGATATCCGCTTTCTTCAGTGGTGTGGTCATATACCACGTTCTTTTATCCAATTTGCCAAACCGTCTTAATTCCATCGCTGAACTAATCGTATCAATTCGATCTAAACTAGAAAAAATCAATGGAATCGCTAAAGTCAGATTCCCTTTGATGCGTTTCATCAGTGGCGCATCCTTAGAGAGATCAGTTCCCCTAGCTTGGCCTACTTGAGCAATGGATTTAAATTCCCGTTGTAAGTCCGGAATATACCTTAATGCTAAGGCAACCGCATATGAAATCCGATAAGAAATACCGATGCGGTTCAAACTAGCTGCTAACTCACTTGGATTTGTCGTCATAAAGAAAATCAATCCGGGCGGGATAGTCACGAAATATTTGATCATCAAATTGAATTCATAAAACAATTGCTCTTGTGTGATTGTATACCGTCCGATACCTTCCCAGATTACATGACGCGTCCCATATAAATCAACGCCATATTCTGGAGCAAAGAGATAAATCGTCAAGAGATTTAAAATCGCAAATACCAAAATAAAACGGATTACCAAACGAATATCGTCATAGCGAATATCAGCCAATTTAAAAATAATGATGCCAAAAAGCGCTAAACTGATCAAAAAGCGCGTATCATAGGATATCATGCCAATCGCCGATAACAAGATGAAGCTAATGAGCTTTGTCACACCACTCAATCGGTGGATCTGAGTATCTCGTGGCAGGTATCCCAATAAGTTACTTGTTTGACTACTTGCCATTATCTCTATCCTCCCTTTCTGAACGGATAAAGTTCTCGACAAATGTGGTAGGATCAGCTAACTGATTTGCGGCAGCTAGATCATATAAACTGGTTGTCTTAAGTGAGGTATCTGCCACAAGCAGTTGATCTGTTAGAACAGCTGCTGGCGTCTTATCTGCTACGATCGTCCCTTCTTTTAAGACTATGGTACGTTCAGTATATTCTAACATCAAATGCATGTCGTGTGTCACCATCAAGATAGTCTTGCCCCGACGATTCAATGCTTCTAGAAACGTCATCATATCATTATAATGACGAAAATCTTGCCCAGCAGTTGGTTCATCCAGAATCAGCAGATCAGGCTCTAAGACTAATATTGCTGCAATGGCTACTCTTCTTTTTTGACCATGACTTAAAGCCGACATAGGCCAGTTACGATAGGGTTTTAAACCACATATAACTAGTGTTTCAACGACTTTTTCTTCAATTTTCTGTTCAGGAACTGACCGATTTCTAAGACCCAGTGCCACTTCATCATAGACATTGCTTTGAGACAACATTTGGTTGGCATTCTGCAGGACATAACCGATTCGAGTCGCCCGTTTGGCAATGGAGTCCTCTAAAATACTCCTACCATCCCATTTGATATCTCCACTGTCTGGCGTCAAAAAACCACTGATTACATGACTCAACGTCGATTTGCCAGCACCGTTATGTCCCACTAGGCTCACCATCTCGCCTTTGTGTAAAGTCAGTGAAATATCCTTTAATAAAGGGTTTCCTTTGTGGTAGCTAAAGTTAAGATGGTCTAACGTCAGCAAGGGAGTTTGCTTTGGTGTTTCAATCTTAAACGGATGAGCCTCTTGCCAGTTATTGAGTGCTTTTTTGATGACAGGTGTCGCCATTTGTTGACAATCAGTCACGGTCGGCATAGCATCAAGGTCGATACCTAACGTTTTCAATGCCGTGAGATACAAAGGTTCACGGATACCATGATCAGTCAGAGTGGTTTGCTTCAGTAACTGATCCGGTGGTAGATCTGTGACAATCTGACCGTCATCAATCAACACGACCCGATCAATTTTAGCTACTAACGATTCTTCTAAACGATGCTCGATAATAAGAGCGGTTAATTGCTCATCAGAGGCAAGTTGGTCAATCAATCGCATGGTATCATAGCCAGTTTGTGGATCGAGATTGGCTAATGGCTCATCAAATAAGATGATGGGTGGTTCATCTACCAGAACACCAGCCAAAGTCACCCGTTGCTTTTGTCCGCCAGACAGTTCTGATGGCTTATGGTCCAAATGGTCACCCAAATTGATTTTAGTCGCCCAAGTCTTAACCGTGTCATGCATAGCATCTACCGACTCTGCTTCATTCTCCTTCAAGAAGGCTATATCCTCAGCAACGGTCAATCCGACAAATTGACTGTCAGTATCTTGTAAGACTGTCCCTACACTTAAAGAGAGCTCATAGATCGAGTCTTCACCAAAACGCTTGCCAGAAATCATCAACTCTCCGGTCCAAGAACCATGGTGATTCTGCGGAATGATCCCATTTAAACAATTCAATAAGGTCGATTTACCAGAACCACTGGCCCCAACAATCAAGATCTTTTCACCTTCATAAATTGTCAGACTGATATCCCGTAACGTCGGCTCACTCTGAGCATCATATTGAAATGTGAAATTTTTGAATGAAATAATTGCTTTTCTCGTCATCTCTCACCATCACTCAAGACCTTCGCCTCTCTCTTCACACAGTGAAACTTATCAAGCATCTTTTGTTAAACTGCCTTGCTTCGTTTTCGTTGCTGCATAAGCTTTAATCAACAATACCCCAATAATCCCTGTCACAACCGCATTCGTCAAGCCAATCACGACTCCTTGGGTAAAGACTTTATTGGCAGCCTCCGCATAAATCACAACATCCCCAATTGGAGCTAGGACCATCCATAAGACCACATTAGCGATCGTTTCTCCAACTATGAAAGTTATAATATCCTTTTTATCAAAAATACCTTCATTGACCCGTAAACGATTCCCTATTAATCCAAAAGAAACGCCTAAAAGACCAGAGGCTACAATCCAAGTCCACCAGGCGCCGTAAGACGTTAAATCCCCGATCATGTGACCTAGAAAACCAGCTAACCCTGCCACAATTGGCCCATAAATAACACCTAATAACGCCAAAAATGGATAAGCCGTTGCTATATCAGTATTTGGAACCCCAGTTGGAATCGTGACAAACCGTTTCAAAATAAAAAATACCGCCGTCCCAATACCAATGGCGACAATTTGTTTAACCGTAATCTTGCTTTTCATACACTCTACCCCTTTATCGTGGCTTCTCCAATGGTTGATGATACTATTTTCGCTAACACCTACTAAGTTCTGCTACTATCTTCTAAGATCTACTACTATCTTTTAAAAGCTACTAACATCTACTACTATTCACTCCAATTTACTCAATGTAATCTGCCAATCATTTCCAGTTCCTATATGATAAACCTCTGCAAATGATCCCAGATTTATTCCTAATCCGACATTTAGCAATGAGTTGATATAAAGGACAGGTTCATCCGTTGCTACTTGTGCAAATGACCGACCATAAGCAACAGTAGCGTGATACCGCAAAGTACCATGATAAGAAATCTTAACGTCAAAACTATCGCCATAGTTAGCCTGCCATTTTTTGAAAAAAGCGAGGGGAATATTGGTCCAAAGAGAGCCAAATCGAACATCTAACGTATCCACTGTTCCAGTGACTTTCTTATCGCTATAAGTAGGCTTGATTAAGTCAAAAGTAGTGAGTTCATCTACAGCTAGTTCACTGCCTAACGTCTCAAAACTGACTTTCTGACTCGCTAAACGCGCCCCGTTATAGATATAAATATCACGACCATGGAAAGTGTGACTCTCTCCAGAACTTGGTAGCCTTTCTGTCGCTTCATTAATCTGCCGTGCTTCTTTAATACCAACATATTCCTTCAAAAACGTTAGGGTCCCATTATCTGGTGTAATGACATATTGACCAGTCTCTAAAAGTACACAGACACTTCGTCTATTCGAACCAACACCAGGATCGACGATTGACACGAATACCGTCCCTTTTGGCCAATAAGGTGTCGTTTGCATCAACCGATAACTCGCATCATGAATGTTGTAAGGTTCAATATCATGCGTCAAATCTGAGATAGTTAACTTCTCAGACACCTGATATGCCACACCATACATGGCACTCACCGCACCATCCGCTTGACCAAAATCAGATTGAACGACCAAAAAATCTGCCAAAAACATTCCTCCCCCTTTTCTAACCTAATACCATGATATCTTTTTAGAATTCAATAGACCATCTTTTTTCTACATTTCACTTCAGTTTTCTACATTCTTCTACATCTCTACATCTGTTGATAGATTTCAATTAGTTGTGCTTCATCTAGTTCACTTGATGGTTCGTCTAAGGTGATTTCTCCATGATTGAGCATAATAACGCGGTCGCTATAACGAATCGCGTCACGCATGTTATGTGAGATCATGATGGTTGTGATTCCTAGATCCTCAAGGAAGCTTCTCGTCTTTTCCATGATCACTCGGCTTGTTTTAGGGTCAAGAGCCGCTGTGTGTTCATCTAAGAGTAGTAATTTTGGTTGGTTCATTGCTGCCATTACAATGGCGAGCGATTGGCGTTGTCCTCCAGAGAGGTAGGATACTTTGGTATTCAGTTTTGATTCCAGTCCTAATCCAATTGATTCTAATAAGGTCTTATACTCTGGAATACGATTTTTTTGAATTAACCGTTTCAACCCGAATTTTTGTCCTTTTTTATCTGCAAGAGCCATGTTCTCAAGGATTGTTAAATTGCTAGCAACACCAAAACTAGGGTCTTGGTAGACACGTCCAATCAACTGTGCTCTTTTTTCTGGTGAGAGGTGGGTGATATCAGTCTCATCCAAGATTATTTCACCTGAATCTACCGCAACAGTCCCTGCAATCATGTTCATCAATGTACTCTTACCACAGCCGTTGGGCCCGATAATTGCCGTCAGTTCTTTTGGTTTAACGGTGAGTGAAAAATCAGTGAATAGAACGATCTCATTTGGTGTGTAACGGTTGAATGTCTTTGCTAGATGGTTGAAGGTAATCATGACTTAGCCACTCCCTTCAGATAACGATTGAAACGTTGTCCAAGTTGTAGATTGTTGTAGGCGATGAACAAGATAATGATGATCCCGTTGATTGCCTTCAAGTCATTCGGAGCCATCCCTAAGTAAATGGCTAAACCACTGATCATCTTATAGATCAACGCTCCGATAATCGCCCGCGTTGTGCCATTCAAGAACGCTACACCACGCATGATCGTCCCGCCAATGATCAACGAGGCTAGTCCAACCACGATAACACTTGTACCCATGCTGATATCTGCTAATTTCATATTTTGAGCTAGAAGTGCTCCACTCACAGCTGCCAAACCATTCGACAACATCAGGCCGATAATCTTCATATGGTTCTTATTTGCACCTAAACTGGTGACTAGTGCTTCATTGTCTCCTGTCGCTAAGAGTAAATATCCTAGTTCAGTTTTAAAGAACCAGTCAAGTGCTAGTTTAATCACTAACACAATAGCTACCATAATCAAAATATTGATCCAGACAGTTGACCCAAACAAATTTGCTAAGCCGTACAATGAAATATTAGACGATCCACCTATTCTTAAGTTGACGGAATACATGATAGTTAGTGTCAAAATACCTGCAAGTAGTGGATTAATCTTTAAATGGATAAAGAGTAATGCTGTCATTAAGCCTGCTAAAGAACCCACTACAAAAGCAGCTAGAATCCCTAGAACTGGTGGCCATCCCCATTGAAGGGTTACTGCTAGTGTAAAGGCACCAGCTGGCAAGGTTCCCTCCACCGAAAGATCCGGAATATCTAAAATGGTGTATGTAAGGTAGACAGCAATTGCTAAAATACCGTAAATCATACCTTGCATGAGTGTTGTAATGATTAATTGAGACATGTTATTCCCTTCCTATATCTATGAATAGCAATGAGTTATTACGTCGGCTAATCAATGAGTTGTGCATCCTTGAATGGTTCTTTGCTAGCATCTAGCCCTAATGTGTCTAAGACATTTTGACGGACAACATTCGTCGTTTCTGTCACTCTACCGACTGAGATGCTGCCCGCATCTTTACCATCTACTAAGATTTCTTTGGCCATACTTCCTGTCTGTTTCCCAAGGTCAGTGTAGCTAAAGCCATTACAAATCAAGATGCCATTGGCTTTATCTGTTTCATCAATGTAAGCTTGTAAAACGATTTTCTTAGCTGCCAATGCTTTATCAGATATGACCCCAAGAGACGATGCGACCAAATTATCCGTTATATTGTATAAGGCATCTGATTTAGCCAGGGCTGTGTCGATAGCTTGAGACATATCATTAACATTATTGACCCCTATAGCTTCTATAGTAAGCCCTAATTCATCTGCTGCCTTTTCAGCATCTTTCACTTGTACTTCCGAATTAGCCTCACTGGTGTTGTACACAATCCCGACTTTTTTGATACTATCATCGATCTCTGGTAATAGTGCCAGTTGATCCTTTACAGGAGTCGCATCAGTTGTTCCGGTGATGTTTCCGCCTGGTGTTTCTAAACTCTCAACGATCTCTGAGCCAACTGGATCAGTGACTGCTGAAAATAGCACTGGGATTTCAGTATCAGTCGTCATTTGTTTGGCCGTTTGCGCTACTGGTGTTCCGATAGCATAGATCATATCGACACCACTATCAATGAAATTTCCAATAATTGATTGAGCCGTGGCAGTCTCACCTTGTGCATTTTGATACTCGATATCTGCTGTGACCCCTTCGCTTTCTAATTGATCAGTGAAACCATTACGAGCATCATCCAATGACGGATGTTCAGCAATCTGAACAATCCCGATTTTATACGTTTCCTCGCCATTGCCTCCATTAGAATCAGCCGTATCAGTATTTCCACAACCTGCCAATAATCCAACAACTCCTAATGCGATAATACCTGCCTTCTTTAATACTTTGCTGTTCATTTCTTGTCCTCCTAGATTTGTATTTTGCTTTGCCACACTATATTCATTCGCTCAGGTTTAATTTTTGAAATCTAACTCTAGGCAACATAACTCAATTATCGGTGCTAACGCTATCCACTCAGCAACTGATGGATCACTCTTTAACCGTTAACCTTGTGAGAGCGATGAGGGTGATAAAGGGAGATGGACACAAAAAAAGTCCCTAAGCAACAACTCTTACATTGTTACTTAGGGACGAAAATTTCGCGGTACCACCCATATTTACCGATGTTCACCATCGATCTCTGCCAGATCTATCAATCTGAGGTCAGTTAACGGAGACATCCGGATCAGCTTTCTGTTTAAAAAGCAAAGCCTCTAACCTTCCGTTAGAGTGGCGTTTCTCTTAAGATAAAGCTTGCTCAGCTAAAAAGGTGAACGCTGATCAGTCAGATGAATCGTGTTAGCTTTCAGCAACTACTAACTCTCTTTTGGTGATTCGTTAACATATCAGTACCTTTGTCATAGCATCTTTAATTGAATTAACTACAGTTTAGCGAGGCTACACACAAATGTCAACTAATTTATGAGAAACCTCTCATTTTTTATTCTGCAGTTTTCTAGTCAAATAAATCTAGTGTGAAAACCATTGGTCCTTGCATATCTTGATAAACTTTCTTAGCCGTCTCTTCATCAGCTAATTCGGCTAATAGTTGATAGCCAAATGGTAGCGCAGGTACTGGACCACGACTGGTCAAAATACCATTATCGATCACAATCGTTTGTTCAGAGTGACGTTCATTATCTGTGATTTGATTTTCAATTGTTGGAAAGGCAGTAAAGCGTGTTCCCTTCAATAAACCAGCTTTATCAAGAACAATAGGCCCAGCACAAATCGCTGCTACCCATTTCTTATTTTTGTGAGCTTTTTGGATATAAGCAATAACCTCAGGATTGTCTCTTAAAGATTCTGCGCCCTTAGTTCCACCTGGAATATAAACAGCATCTATCGCCTCATCCTCGACATCAGCTAATAAAGCATCTGCAGTTACAACAACATTTTGTGCGGAGACAACTTCCTTATTACCAGTAGTACTGACAAGAGTGACCTCTACCTTACCGCGACGACAAATATCGACTGGAATGAGCGCTTCTATTGTTTCAAACCCATCAGCCAATAAAACAACTAACTTACTCATCTCTTCCATCAACTCCTCTACATACAGTTTACCACACAAAAAGGTTGTTCAAAAAGTGGTAAGCTTTGAGAAATAAGGTTGTTCATGGAGTGTTTAGCTTTAGGGTTCATTACAAGTCTTTACCACAGGTTTGGATAAAATCGTTTTCCTACCTCTACACTTTTAGAGTCGAAAAGCACCAAATAACAATCAAGTTCAGGTTTTCCACTTGCTTTTATCCGTTGTTCAAAAGCTAATATCGTCTCTACAGCTATTCTTAGAGCGGATTCTCTTGGAAAACCATAGACTCCTGCTGAGATAAAGGAAAAAGCAATGCTGTGTAAGTTTTTAGCGGCTGCTATTTCTAATGACCGTTGATAACAGTTCTTCAGCTTTGTTACCTCATTATCCTGGCCACCTCGCCATACGGGTCCTACAGCGTGGATGATATATTTAGCTGGTAACTGATAGCCCTTGGTGATCACTGCATCTCCAGTAGCGCAACCTCCAAGACTTCTGCACTCTTCTAACAGCCCTTTCCCAGCAGCACGATGAATGGCACCATCGACGCCTCCACCGCCTAGCAGAGAACTATTAGCAGCATTTACTATAGCATCGACTTGTAGCTGTGTAATATCCGCCTGAATCAGTTTTAAACTCACGTCATGACCTCCTCGGCTACCAATAGATTACCCTAACTTTAGCTATCCTTTAACTTTTATCAGTCTTCACAGTCTAGAAAGTCGCTCAATTCTCCTGTATGTGGGTCGATCACAAGGCCTTTGACAACTATATCATCAGGCACTAACGGGTGATTTCTCACTAATGCTACTGAGCTTTTCACATTATGGCCCAAATGATGGAATCCCTCTAACCATTCTGCTACGTCCGTCTCTTTTGAAGCAGTTGTTAATTGCTCCTCAGTGATACCTCGATCTTCCATACTTTTAACCAAAGCTTTTCCACTAACGCTCCTTGCACCACAATCATGATGTCCAATCACAAGAATAGTTTTGACTTTTAATCCATAAATGGCGATGAGTAGACTTCTCATGACACTGCCATAGGGTTCGTTAATTATCGCTCCAGCTGTCTTGATGATTTTCGCATCACCATTCTTAAACCCCAATGCCGCAGGTAATAAAGTCGTTAAACGCGTATCCATACAAGTCACTATCGCTAATTTCTTTCGTGGCAAATTTCCTGCTACATGGGGTTTATACTTTCCATCTAAGACAAACTGATGGTTATAACTAAGAACATCACTAATCAACTGATTAAATTCTTGTTTATCGCTACATGTATCCATTCGCATTCGTGTCATCTGTCCTTTTTATTAGATTAACAGCACGCTATAAGGTTACTAATACGGCTATTGTATTGAGATACTGCTAGTATTTACCCCAATAGGTTAGGGGCAGTCTTTTAGCAGATTTATAGTGTATCACAAGATCTCACAATGTCCGTTTATTTAGCTCAATCAGATGTCACTAAAACGTCTTAATCCCTTTCGCACATTGCTCAAGTATATCCAAATACCTCGTCGCTATATGATTCAATTGATGAAAGTCACTCGTGATATATCCTAGCTCGATTTGTTCGTCAGATACTAGCTTTTTCCCAACAATATCCTCACCATTCAAATCAGAATTGATAATCCCTGAACTAATCGTATAGCCATTCAACCCGATTAACAGATTGAACAACGTTGCTCGGTCACTGACGATGATCGATTTGCTAGCTTGGTGATCTGCGAGTACTTCTTCCCAAAAATAAAATGAATTATGATGCCCTTGTTCATAACTCAATTTTGGGTAAGGTTCTAAGTCTTCAAGTGTCAGAATATCCTTCGATGCTAACGGATGATTCTGGTAAATAAACACATGTGGTTTTGCAACATGTAAAGGCGTAAAGGTCAATCGTCTATCCTTCAACGTACTATTGATGACTTGTCGATTATAATTACTCCGGTAAATGACACCTATCTCGCTTTTTAAATTTGCGACATCCTCAATCACCTCAAACGTTCGTGATTCTTTAAGAGTGGCTTGATAATCTTGCTGGTCTATCTCCTTTAATAACCGCACAAAAGCATCAACAACGAATGCATAATGTTGCCCAGCCACACTAAATATCTGTCTTGGCTTCTCTTTTTGTTGATAACGTCTTTTCATCAAATCAACTTGTTCTAGTACCTGTTGAGCGTAGGATAAAAACTCTTCACCATCAGCAGTCAAGGTGATTCCTTTTTGACTACGATTGAATAAGGTAATCTCCATTTCACGCTCCAGCTCTTTCATCGCATTTGATAAAGAAGGTTGTGAGATATAAAGAGTCTTTGCTGCTTGAGTCAACGACTTTGTTTCTGCTACTTCTACCAAGTACTCTAATTGCTCGATTCGCATCTCTTACCTCCATAGTTTTAAACTATTGATATACCAATATAATAGGTATTTTGAATGTTTTGTTTTTTATACTACATTACTTAGTATCTTAATGAAATACCTTATTGTCGTCTCTATCCAACTGTTAGAGAACCATTTTCCCATAACAATTTCGTATTTCAAAAACATAAAAACATATTAGAGGAGATTACCACATGACTGAAAAACAACAAGATCAAAATGCAACTGAAACAAAAGTTTCTTCCAAGCGCTTCTTAACGGTTGGTTCTTTACTCCGCCCGCAAGATTTATTGAACTACAAAACCAAAATCGAACATCGTGACGATATCACCTATCCATTTTATGATGAATTTGAAGGCTATAAAGAAACAGAAGACAAAGCTGTAGCACAAGTGGTTGAAGACCAAGTTGAACGGAATTTTCCCGAGATCACAGATGGTGAATTTTCAAAATCACTTTGGCATCTCGACTTTCTTTGGGGGTTATCAGGTGTGAGACGCTTCATCGCAGACCATGGCTATTTCTTCCGTGATAAAGATGAAGAGAGTAAATTTGAAACCCGTAAAGATATCGGAATCGACATTGAAGACCATCTACATGGTCATCATCATCCCTTTATTGAACATTACGAACGCTTAGAAGAACTTGCTCCAGAAGGTGCTCATTTAAAACAATGCATCCCTTCCCCATCTCACATCTTTGGCGAACTTTCTTGGTCACCTAATATCGGTGGAAAAGTTTATGCTACGACAGAAGAATTCAAAACTGATTTGATCACCGCCTATGAAGAATTCTTGACCGACTATGCAAAGGCTGGCGGAAAAGTTATCCAGTTTGACGACTGTTTATGGGAACTATTTGCTGACGATAACCCTAACAGCCCATTCACTGGCGGATCTGATAACTATGCCGACAAAGTTAACTTAGCTCAGGAATTTATAGACTTGAACAACACGGTCATAGCTTATGCCCATGACTTAGGGTTAAAAGTGTATACCCATAACTGCCGTGGTAACTATAGTTCTCGGAATATGGGTGGCGGTAGTTACGAAAAAATTGCGCCTCTCTTCTTAGAAAAACAAAACTATGATCGTTTTTACTTAGAATGGGACGATGAACGTGCTGGCAGCTTAAAAGCCTTAGAAGCATTCAAAAACAAACCAGACACTGAAGTTGTTTTAGGATTCCTCTCTAGTAAAACCAACACACTAGAAGATGAAGACCATATTCTAAGTCAATTAGAAAAAGCAGCAACCCATCTCTCTAAAGATAAACTCTACCTCTCACACCAATGCGGATTTGCATCATGTGATGGTGGAAACGAACTAACCATCGAACAACAATGGGCAAAAATAGAACAAGGACAAGAAATCGCGTATAAATTCTGGGGCGAATAAAAAAAGTGCGACAAATCACGGTATAAATCAGATCAGGTTTTTCTGATTTATACCGTGATTTTTCCATGTTCATTGATGTAAACGCCTTGCATCATTATATTAAATCCAACAACTCCTACAGAGAACCTGTACGTTAGTATGAGATTTTATACGAGAGACTTGTTCTATTAAAATTTACATATGAAACCTTCATACTAGTCTCTACCTTCTTTTATACTTATAATAGAATTATAGAATGAGTTAATTTTTCTACAAAAATCACAGTATTTCTGACAGTTTATTCTATAGAAAGGATGGTTCTATGGGTTTATTAGTCGATGGAAAATGGGAAGATAAGTGGTATGACACCAAAAAAACTGGAGGTCGTTTTGTTCGAAAAGATTCTCTATTCAGGAACTGGATTACTCCTGATGGGAGTCCCGGTCCAACTGGTGAAGGTGGTTTCAAAGCTGAGGCTAATAGGTACCACCTCTATGTTTCCTTAGCTTGTCCTTGGGCGTGTCGGGCTTTGATATTTCGTTCAATCAAAGGGTTAGAGAATTTAATTTCTATTTCAGTCGTTAACCCATTAATGCTAGAACACGGGTGGACGTTTGCTCCTGATCAAGGTGTTATTCCTGATCCTGTTATGAATGCTGACTTTTTGTATCAAATCTATACCAAATCAGATCCAGACTGTTCAGGTCGGGTCACTGTTCCTGTTCTTTACGACTTGAAACAGGATAAAATTGTTAATAATGAATCTGCCGACATTATTCGGATGTTCAATTCGGCTTTCGATGGTATCGGAGCCATCAAAGGTGACTATGCCCCCACAGAATTACTCGCTGAAATTGATGCAGTCAATGAATTAGTCTACAACAACGTCAATAATGGGGTTTATAAAGCCGGATTTGCAACTGAACAAGCTGTCTACGACGAAGAAGTCACCACTTTATTTGATACCCTTGACCAACTAGAAGCTCGGTTAGAAGGACATAATTACTTAGTTGAAGACCAATTAACTGAGGCTGATTGGCGTTTGTTTACGACACTCATACGCTTCGATAGTGTTTATTTCGGTCACTTTAAATGTAATATCAGACCATTGACCAGTTACAAAAACCTTTGGCGCTATACCAGAGAGTTATATCATTTCCCTGGAGTCAAGGAGACAGTCGATTTTTATCATATCAAGAATCACTACTATAGAAGCCACAAGATGATTAATCCAACTGGAATCGTCCCTAAAGGACCAGAATTAGATTTCAGTTTGGATTGAATCAGTAGTGATAATTTATAATGTCGAATAAGGGTTTAATGGCCTAATGGTTTAATGACTTAATAGCTTAATGGTTTAATGGTTTATAACGATGAAAAGGGTTGGGAACTGATCCCAACCCTTTCCTTTTACAGATATTCATAACCTCTTATTGATGATTAAAACTCCTTACAAGTAGTGATGCTTTAGTCTTTCTTATAGTTTCAGAATACTCACAAGAAAATTGCACTCAATACTAAAACCACAAGTCAAGCTTGCTTCTTACTACAGTTAACATCATATCCAGTGACTCTTATACATTGACAAACATTTTTTTGATCCGTTCGACAGCTTCTTTGGTATTTTCATAGGTGTTAAATGCTGTTAAGCGGAAGTATCCTTCTCCACTAGGTCCAAAGCCAGATCCTGGTGTCCCTACAACTTGTGCTTGTTCTAACAACTCATCAAAAAATTGCCATGATGTTTTCCCACCTGGTACTTTCATCCAAATGTATGGAGAATCAACGCCACCATACGTTTCAATCCCAGCTTCTATCAAACTGTCACGAACACACTTCGACATACCCTCTTTCATTTAACCGATCATTCTTATTTACTAAAAATGCTACTTACACACAAATTTCGTTTCTTTTTAAAATTTCTTTTGTTTTTTTTCACCGATTGCTATAAACTGAGAAACAAATGATAATCAGAACTATTTTATCATAATTTTTTCATCATAAAACAACTGCACTAGAACTTTTACTAACCAACTAACTGCTAAGGAGCTGTACTTATCCATGTCTAAAACGTATAACGTTGCTGTCTGTGGCGCCACTGGTGTCGTAGGGCGTAAGATGCTACAAGTGCTAGAAGAACACGACTTTCCAATCAACCAATTGACTCTCTTTGCTTCAAAACGTTCTGCCGGAAAGAAACTTGATTATAAGGGAGAACAACTAACTATCCAAGAGTTGACCGAAGAGTCGTTGAAACCACCAATCGAGATTGCCCTATTTTCTGCTGGTGGGGACACTTCTAAACATTTTGCCCCACTTGCTGTAGCTAATGGTGTGGTTGTGATCGACAACAGCTCCGCTTGGCGAATGGATAAAGAGGTTCCTCTGGTTGTCCCTGAAGTGAATGGTACGGTACTGACTTCTGATGAGAAGATTATCGCCAATCCTAACTGCTCAACGATTCAATCTGTCTTGCTGCTAGCTGCTCTTCAAGAAGCTTTTGGCTTAAAACGTGTCGTTTACAATACCTACCAAGCAGTTTCAGGCGCTGGCCAAGCAGGTTTGGATGATCTCGCTAATCATACGACAAACAAATTTCCATACTCAATTAACGACAATGTCTTACCACAGATTGATGTTTTTTTAGAGAATGGCTACACCAAAGAAGAAGAAAAAATGATCAATGAAACTCGTAAAATTCTTGCTCTCCCTGATCTACGTGTGACTGCTACTGCTGTCCGTGTTCCTGTCGCTAATGGACATGGTATCAGTATTAATGCCGAACTGGAGCAGGATTTTGACATATCAAACGTTAAAGAGGTTCTAGCAAACTATCCAGGTATCACACTAGTTGATGACCCTGCGCACGATCGTTACCCTCTACAAACTGACGCAAACGATACTGATGACGTGTTAGTTGGACGCATCCGTCGTGACGATTCCGTGCCAAATGGTGTTAATCTTTGGGTTGTAGCAGATAATATCCGTAAAGGAGCTGCCTCAAATACCATCCAAATTGCAGAAGACATGGTCCGTCGCGAATTAATTTAACGTAATACTGGCCGTCTTACTGTTGCTTATACCATCATTAGCTCAAAAAACTATCAGAACTTTCAAAATAATTATTTAGTTTATTACAGTTAAATAAGGACACCCATAAAATTCAGCCGAACTTTATGGGTGTCCTTATGTTTAACCTATTTAACTTTCTGTTAGTTCGCTATAGCATCAAGAAACTAACTACTTATTGTTCTCATCAAATCATAATTATAATACCCTTGATTTCTTTGACGAGAAGTATCCTTATCAAGTAAATGGATATCCGTTAAAAAATCTAATCCTTTTTTTGCAGTAGAAGGATGAATATTCAGAATATCACTTACTTGTTTCGCGGTCGTAATTGGTTCCGAGAATGTAGATAACCAGATTCTTCTTTGCATATCTGTCTTACAATGCTTTAAACCTTCTCTAGCTAAATTATCCGCATTTCCAAGCTTCTCAATAATACTATTAGCCATCCTTTCAGATGCTAACAGGAAAAAAAGAAGCCAGTTACTCCAATTACCATTTTCTCCCCGTATACTGTTTAAGCTATTATAATAACGGATTCTCTCTTTCTCTAACTCCTCACTCACAAAAAATAGAGGTGAGGAAACAAGTGACTCATTGACCGAAATCAAGACAAGCAAAATTCTTCCTAGCCTGCCATTACCATCTAGAAACGGATGAATCGATTCAAATTGAGCATGAGCAATTGCCATTTTCAACAATTCAGGTGCATCGTATTCGAAATATTCATTTGCATTTTCTCTTTCAGTATTGAATGATGAATGATTCTCTCCATTGATAAAGAAATCTAAATTTTCCATGTAAGATTCGATTTCATTCGGGGGCACTGGGATATATACCGCATCTTCAATTCTATTATTGGGACCAATAAAGTTTTGTACTTTTCTGAATTCGCCACAAGCCGAAGAAGTTCCACGACCATTCTCCATTAGAATAGTATGTATTTGTTTTATAAGACGTGTAGAAATCGGCATTTGGTTCTTCTTAATCTCATTAATGCCAAACATCAGTGCTTTGTGATAATTTTTAACTTCTCTATTTTTCCAATCTAACTCTTTTTTATCTTTTATTTCCATAAAATTGTGAAATGTGACTTGGGTACCTTCGATTCTTGTTGACTGTACCGACTCATTGAGAGACAACAAACTTAGTAAGGACTCATTGACCAAAGAATTATTAATCAAAGATTCCATCTTTCCAATTACTAAATTCGTTTTGGCGAGTTGTTTGTAAATTTGTATTGATTCATCTTTTGTCACACTAGCTGGTAATTTCTTGATTCCTTTTAATGTCATGTCACCCCTCCTTATTTCAATTTTATAGGAATTCTGAAATAAGTAAAGAGTTATTACATTTTATCGGTTATTCAATGGGTTAGTATCCACTAAACTTCATTATATCCTTACTTTCCCTCTAAAACCTCTTGAAGCATAGTAAGAGTCAGCGCCATTATGGTAAATAAACACGTAATTATAGCGTTTATCCCCAAATAATGCACCACCAAGAGATCGGATAGCTTCGGGTGTCTTGATCCAAGTAGAGGTTTTCAAATCAAAGTCTCCTAATGATTGTAACTGACGGTAGTCATCCTCGGTCAAGATCTCGACACCTATAGCTGTCGCAAGGTCTTCAGCACTCGTTCGTGGCTGATGCTTTTTTCGTCCTTCTAAAGCTGCACGATCATAACAGACACTTCGTCTACCAGTTGGACTCTCTTTGGCACAATCAACAAAGTAAATCTCTGCTCCATCCTCAAATAGCATGACATCAGGCTCACCACCACTTGTTTCCATCTCATTTACCGTCATAAGTATTTCAGGTGATGCCAGTAGTTTTTCTTGGATCTCTGACCATGTCAATTGTTGATGTCTTTCCATGTGTTTCATAAATCTAGCTTCAAGTGTCTGTAATAAGGCATTTTGTTCGTCTTTGGTCATTCTATTTTCAGTTGTCTTATTGGAACGATCGGTCATGATGAAGCCTCCTCCTATAAAGCAAATTTTCAATGTATAAAGCAAACTGTCTAGGTACTCAGTAAATCACTCATTGATGACCTACATCAGTTATTGATGACTTAAATTAGTATCAAAGTATCGAAAATAGTAAGGCTAAAGCCACCGCAAACCTTTAGGATAGTGATTTTTCAATTGGTTATTGTCATATTTCCCCCATCCTAAAGGAAAATTATGATAACAGACTAACTGCCAGCCGTCAGATAAATCTTCGATGCCTTCAGCAAGCAAGTCACTCTCTTGTAGAACCTCACCGTGAAGATATTTTTCAATGATAACATCACTAGTGATCATCACTTTTTCTCGAACTTGACTTGGCTGTAAACTAAGCGCAAGGGCGTGGGCGGGTTCAAATCGTTTCTTTTTCAGAGTGCCCAAATGCAGTCCTGGACGGATGACTTTCAACCCATCAAGCGACAAGTCATTAGGCAGTAGATAAAGATTATCCCCAAACAAAATAAAGTGGGATTGACTGTCATCGATTGCCTCATCAACAAATGAGCCAGAATGTGCTATCGTGCTACTATCCGACAAAATTTGTGTTTTAAACGCTTCAAAATAGTCGACTGCCGTTGCTAATTCCTGTGATTGTTTGGATTTCCTTGATAGGTGTTTGGACTTTGAATTTTTGTCCCGTTTGTCCCGTTGGTGAACGCTAGAGTTCTCAGAGCCAGTTTCACGGGTATCTTTTAGAACAGCTATAAAATGTCCTTCGCCCAATAAGTGATGTGACCATAGACGATAAGCATTCTTGAGTTCAGCCGGTCCATCGACCCATTCGGGGTGTCCGTGGTCGAATTCAGCTATTTCAACCGGTCGAATTAGTTTCAGGTAATCATACGTTTGCAATAGCCAACTGATTGTTCCTTCGTTTTCTTCCGGGGCAAAGGTACAAGTGGAGTAGATCAGCGTGCCACCTGGCTTCAAAAGTTTGACCGCCTCCGTAAGAATCTCTTTTTGACGTCTCGCACATAAGTCGATGTTAGCTAGTGACCATTGTTCGATGGCTTGCGGTTCTTTTTTAAACATTCCTTCACCAGAACAGGGAGCATCTACGACGATTCTGTCAAAGAAAGCAGGAAAATGCTCTGCGAGTTTTTCGGGTGTTTCATTCATGACCACCGCGTTCTTGATACCCATCCGTTCAACATTCTCAGACAAAATTTTTGCCCTTTTTCCATTGATCTCGTTAGCAACCAAGAGACCCTGTCCTGCCATTTGACTCGCTAGATGTGTACTCTTGCCCCCAGGAGCCGCACACAGATCAAGCACACGCTCCCCAGGCTTTGGCTGAGCCAAAACACCAACTGCCATTGCACTCGCCTCTTGCATATAATAGACCCCAGCATCATGATAAGGGTGCTTTCCCGGATGATCGTCCTTGCTATAGTAAAAACCATTAGATACCCATGGAATAGCTTTTAAAGTAAACGGTGATAGTGTCAAAAAATCTACGACGCCTATCTTTAGGCTATTCAATCTCAAAGCACCAGAGATTGGAAGCTTGTAACTTTCTATAAAGGCTGGATAATCTTCCTGCAAGAACCTAGCCATCCTGGTTTTGAACTGTTCTGGTAGAGCGATTGTCATGTCAAAAGCTTTCCTTTCATACGATTCACTAAATTAACCTGTAATCAACGATAGTCTTCTAGAATTCGATTATAACGTAATCTTCTCACAACTTTAACCAAAATCTGATATAATGACTGATAGAGTTATCCGAAACAGCAATGGAAAGCGTTAACATTTTACAATTGAGTAACTTGTTACTATAATAAACTTATAGGAATAAAGCCTTAGTCAATAGACTATAGACTTAAGACAGACCACTCATAATATAGGAGGCTAGGTCCATGGATTTTGAAAACCTGACCGCTCGACATGACCCACCACGGCAACGAGAAGTTCGGGGGATTTTTTCTAGTATCTTTGTACTGCAAAATAGACTACAAACGATTTTTGATAAAACGGAAGATGATATCACTTTAAAACAGTTCATGCTATTAGCCATCGTGAAAAACTCAAATGATGATACAACATTCACTCATTTAGGTCATATTTTGGGGTCATCACGACAAAACATCAAAAAATTAGCCCTATTGCTAGAGGAAAAAGGCTTTTTGGTCGTGACACAAGACCCGCATAATAAACGAAAAGGGTTTATTGAGTTGACCCCAAAAGCTAAACGGTACTTTGCTGAGATCAATAAACATCATGTGGAAAAACTTGATCTCCTCTTCCAAGACTTTACAGACGAAGAATTACATCATTTTTACCATCTCGTCTCTAAGTTATATGACCGAATAGAAGTTGAAAATGCTGAAGAACTGATTTAACCGTCAGTTCGAATGCTTGTCATTGCTAAATATCTTTTGATTGATGACAGATGCTATCACTGTTGTGATTACTGTTGGAGCTATTGTTAGAGCTACTGTTCCTGTTACTATTGCAGTTTATAGTGCAGTGCCATTAGGGGTGTTAGTGACAATCTTGTAGTAAGTAAAGAGATAACTAAGCATTAGAGAGTGAAAACTAGGACAATGAGGTAAACTCCTCTTTGTCCTAGTTTTTTTATGCTACCCATCTAATTAGTAAGACAGTATCCTGCTACTATTGCTCATACTACTACCAAACAAAAGTTGTCATAAAAGCTAAGATAAGTGGGAAAAACACAACCATCGCGATACTTCCTAAAAGAAAAGCTATGAGTTTCCTGTTTTTTATGGTCGTCCTTCTCAGTCCCTGTTCAATCATCAAGCAGATCAATGCATGGATAGGACAAGCAACTATGGTAATAAATGACATATAATACATAACAGGGTCAACCAGTGCCGCTATAAAGATGATTACCACAAACAAGCAGAAACTCGCCAACAGATAACTTAAAAACGATTTAGATTTCCTCATAGACTCTCTCCTCAGCCTTTACGACATACAGCATACAACCTATAATTGACTCATGATTTTTAATCATGCCTCTTCTTCATTACTCTTCACTCTTCTTCATTACTCTTCACTCTTCTTCATTACTCTTCACTCTTCTTCATTACTCTTCACTCTTCTTCATTACTCTTCTTCATGAGGCTTCACTAAAACACCTAATACCAGTAAATGTGACCTGAGATGGCAAATAATGTTGCACTATTCCTTTAGCTCATTATAATGGATATAAGCGCTAGTGGTCATTCATTAGCCTCAACTTATTTTTAACTTATCTTTAACTTAACAGCAACTAAGTATCATAACTAGTATCAATTCAATAACTACTTAATTCGACGAGGTGACTTA